>WGBS01000039.1 GCA_015494165.1 Gammaproteobacteria bacterium
CCGTCGTGGAGGGCGTAGTAGCGCCCCATGACGCCCTGCAGCTCCGGGAACTCGCCCACCATCTCCGTGACCAGGTCGCACTTGGCGAGCCGCGCCGCCCGCCGCGCGAGCGCCACGTCGGCGCCGATCGCCTCGGCGACGTCCGCCGCGAGCCGCTCCAGGCGCAGCGTCTTGTCGTAGAGCGTGCCGAGCCGCTCCTGGTAGACCACCCCGCGCAGCTGCTCGAGGCGGCTCTCCAGGGGGCGCTTGCGGTCCTGCTCCCAGAAGAAGGCCGCGTCCGCGAGCCGCGGGCGGATGACCCGCTCGTTGCCGCGGCGCACCTCCTCCGGGTCGCGGCTCTCGATGTTGGCCACCGCCACGAAGCGCGCGAGCAGCGCCTCGGAGGCGTCCACCACGGGGAAGCACTTCTGGTGCTGCTCCATGGCCGAGACCACGACCTCGCGCGGCAGCTCCAGGAAACGCTCGTCGAAGCGCCCGGCGAGCGCCACCGGCCACTCCACCAGCGCCGTCACCTCCTCGAGCAGCGCCTCGCGCACCACCGCGCGCCCGCCCGCGGCGAGCGCCGCCTCCTCGACCTGGGCGCGCACCGCCTCGCGCCGGCGGTCCATGTCGGCGATCACGTGGCCGCGCGAGGCGAGCAGCGGCTCCCAGTCCGCCGGCCTCGGCACCGGGAGGGGGTCCGGGTGGTGGAAGCGGTGGCCGCGGGTCTCGCGCCCGGCCTCGAGGCCCAGCACCGTGCCCGGCACCACGTCCTCGCCGTGCAGCATCAGCACCCAGTGCACGGGGCGCACGAAGGCGACCTCGCCCGCGCCCCAGCGCATGCGCTTCGGCACCGGCAGCCGGTCGAGGGCCTCCTGGACGAGGCCCGGCAGGAGCTCGGCCGTCGGCCGCCCCGGCTCCACCCCCTCCCAGAGCAGCCACTCGCCCTTGTCGGTGCGAAGCCGCCCCAGGCGCTCAACCGGCACGCCCACCGAGCGCGCGAAGCCCTCGGCCGCCTTCGTCGGGCGGCCCTCGGCGTCGAAGGCGGCCCGCACCGCCGGGCCGCGGCGGCGCACCGGGCGGTCGGGCTGGGCCGGCGCCACCGCCTCGACGAGGACGGCGAGCCGCCGCGGGGTGGCGTAGGCGCGCGCCGCGCCGCGGGCGATGCCGGCGCGGTCGAGGCCCTCGGCGAGCGCCGCGGCGAAGGCCTCGGCCAGCCGGCGCAGGGCCTTGGGCGGCAGCTCCTCGGTGCCGATCTCGACCAGCAGGTCGCGCGGCTCAGCCATGGGCGGCCTCCGCGCGGCGCAGCAGGGGGAAGCCAAGGCGCTCGCGGCTGGCGAGGTAGGCCTCGGCCACCGCGCGCGCCAGGGCGCGCACGCGCAGGATGTAGCGCTGGCGCTCCGTGACCGAGATCGCGTGGCGGGCGTCGAGCAGGTTGAAGGTGTGCGAGGCCTTGAGCACCTGCTCGTAGGCCGGAAGCGCCAGCCCCAGCTCCAGCAGGCGCCGGCACTCGCGCTCGCAGGTGTCGAACCAGGCGAAGAGGCTCTCGACGTCGGCGTGCTCGAAGTTGTAGGCCGACATCTCGACCTCGTTCTGGTGGAACACGTCGCCGTAGGTCACGCGCCCGTGCGGGCCCTCGGCCCAGACGAGGTCGAAGACGCTCTCCACCTCCTGCAGGTACATGGCGATGCGCTCCAGCCCGTAGGTGATCTCGCCCGTCACGGGCCGGCAGTCGAGGCCGCCCACCTGCTGGAAGTAGGTGAACTGGGTGATCTCCATGCCGTTGAGCCACACCTCCCAGCCGAGGCCCCAGGCGCCGAGGGTGGGCGACTCCCAGTTGTCCTCCACGAAGCGGATGTCGTGCACCAGCGGGTCGAAGCCCAGCGCCCGCAGCGAGTCGAGGAAGAGGTCCTGGATCTCGTCCGGCGAGGGCTTGAGCACCACCTGGAACTGGTAGTAGTGCTGCAGGCGGTTGGGGTTCTCGCCGTAGCGGCCGTCGGTGGGCCGGCGCGAGGGCTGCACGTAGGCCGCCGCCCACGGCTCGGGGCCGATGGCGCGCAGGAAGGTGGCCGGGTGGAAGGTCCCGGCCCCCACCTCCATGTCGTAGGGCTGCAGCAGCACGCAGCCGCGGCGCGCCCAGTAGGACTGGAGGGCGAGGACGAGGTCCTGGAAGGTGCGGGGTCGCTGCGCCATGGTGCCGCGCCTGCCGTCGGCCGCAAAGCCCGCAAGTATAACCGCCGCGGCGGGAACGGCGGGACTGGACAGCCTGGCGCGGCTCGTGCATACAAAGGGTGTGGCCCGCTGCGGCCGTCAAGATCGCGGCGCGGCGGCCGATAGAGACGGCAGAGGCAGCGACGGCGGGACGGGCGCCATGGGCGATACGCTTCGCATCGAGCCGACGGCGACGGCGCAGTGGCACAGCCTGGTGCGCGAGGCCGAGGCGCGCCTCGGCCGGCGCCTCGACGAGGACCTCGAGAGCTACCTCGTCTTCCTGCTGATGCGCTTCGCAGGCCGGCCCGAGCTCGCCGCGCGGGTGCTGGCGCTCGACTACCTGCGCGGGCTGCGCGCCGGCGGCCGGCGGCGGCTGGACGCCCTGCGCGACGTCGGCGACCAGTGCCTGCTCTACTCCGGCCTGTTCCCGCGGCGCGCGCGGCGGCGCAACGTGCGCGTGCGCTACTTCGTCGACCTCGGCCGCACGGCCTACCAGGAGCTCGGCGCCACGCTCCAGCACGGCGCGGCGGAGATCTACCTGCGGCTCGCCGAGCACTTCGTGGCGCTCATGGACGTGCTGCTCGCGCTGCGCGAGGGAGCGGCGGCGCGCGAGGCGGCCGACGCCCTCGAGGCGGTGGAGCTCGCGCTCGAGACCGGCAGCCGCGCCGCGCGCGAGCGCCTCGCCGAATGGACCGACGCCATCCCCGTCAGCGGGGGCGAGCGCCGCCACTGAGCGCGCCGGCCCCGGCGCGTGCGCTTTTCCGAGCGCCGCGCTAGACTTTTCCACCCGGGCCCGCGCCGCCGCGGCGCGGGCCGCGCACGCGGCCCACGCATCCCTCACCACCCATGGCCGAGAAGCAGCGCAAGGCGGTTGCCCTCATCTCGGGCGGGCTCGACTCCATGCTCGCCGCCCGCGTCGTCATGGACCAGGGCGTGCACGTCGAGGGCATCAACTTCTTCACGGGCTTCTGCGTGGAGGGCCACACGCATGCCATCCGCCGCCGGGACCGCGCCCGGCCCAAGCGCAACAACGCGCTCTGGGTGGCCGAGCAGCTCGGCATCCGCCTGCACATCGTCGACATCGTCGAGGAGTACAAGCAGGTGCTGCTCCACCCGCGACACGGCTACGGGCAGAACCTCAATCCCTGCCTCGACTGCAAGACCTTCATGGTGCGCAAGGCCTACGAGTGGATGCGCGAGCACGGCTTCGACTTCATCATCACGGGCGAGGTGCTGGGCCAGCGCCCCATGTCCCAGCGCCGCGACACCTTCCCCGTCGTGGCGCGCGAGTCGGGGGTCGGCGACCTGCTGCTGCGGCCGCTCTCGGCCAAGCTCCTGCCGCCGACGCGGCCCGAGCGCGAGGGCTGGGTGGACCGCGAGCGCCTCTACGGCTTCCACGGGCGCACGCGCAAGCCGCAGATGGCGCTCGCCGCGCGCTACGGCTTCCGCGACTACGCACAGCCCGCCGGCGGGTGCTGCTTCCTCACGGACGAGCAGTACGCGGCCAAGCTCGCCGACCTGTGGAGCGCGCGCGGGCGGCGCGACTACGACCTCGACGACATCCTGCTGCTCAAGGTCGGCCGGCACCTGCGCCCGCGCCCGCACCTGAAGCTGATCGTCGCCCGCGAGGAGGGCGAGAACCGCTTCCTCGAGGGCTACCGCCGCCGCTACACGCACCTGCGCACCGTCAGCCACCCGGGCCCGCTGGTGCTGGTCGACGGCGAGGCGGACGACGACGACCTCGAGCTCGCCGCGCGCATCGCCGCCCGCTTCAGCAAGGGGCGCGCGGCGCCGGAGGTGGAGGTCGAGGCGGTGCCGCTCGGCGGCGAGCCGCGGCGGCTGCGCGTGCGCCCGCTGCCGGCGTCGGAGGTGCGGCCCGAGTGGTACGTGGAGCGCCGCGGCGCCGGGCTGCTGCGCCGCGCCGCCGCCGGCTGAAGGGACGCGCCGTGGCGCGCGCGGTCCTCGACGCCCGCAACCTGCTCTGCCCCCTGCCCGTGATCCGCACGCAGGACCGCATCGCGCGCATGGCCCCCGGCGACGTGCTCGAGGTGCGCGCCACCGACCCCGGCGCCCTCAACGACATCCCCGCCTGGTGCCGCGTCAGCGGCCACCGCGTGCTGGAGGCCCGCGAGGAGGGCCGCGAGGTGGTGGTGGTCATCGAGGTCGGCGATGGCGCGGGCGGCTGAGGCGGCCCTCGACGGCGCGCGCTACCGCAGCGCGCGGCGCGTGACGGTGGTCGGCGCCGCGGTCAATCTGGTGCTGGCCGCGGCCAAGGTCGTGATCGGCTGGCTCGCCCACTCGCAGGCGCTCATCGCCGACGGCGTGCACTCGCTCTCGGATCTCGCGAGCGACGCCGTCGTGCTGCTCGCTGCCAAGCATGCGAGCCGCGAGGCCGACCTCGAGCACCCCTACGGCCACGGGCGCATCGAGACCGCGGCCACCGTCGCCCTCGGCGTCGCCCTGATCGCCGTGGGGCTCGGCATCGCCATCGACGCCGGGCGCCACCTGCTTGACCCGGCCCTGCTCGCCGTGCCGGGCGCGGCGGCGCTCGCCGTGGCCGTCGCCTCGGTGCTCTCCAAGGAATGGCTCTATCACTACACCGTGCGCGTGGCGCGGGCGCTGCGCTCGGACATGCTGCGCGCCAACGCCTGGCACCACCGCACCGACGCCGTCTCCTCGCTGGTGGTGCTCGCCGGCGTGGGCGGCGCCATGGCGGGCTTCCCCTACCTCGACGCCGTGGCCGCCATCGGCGTGGCGGGCTTCATCGTCAAGATTGGCTGGGACCTCGCCTTCCGCAGCGTGCGCGAGCTGATCGACACCGCCCTCGAGCCGGAGCGCGTCGAGGCCATCCGCCGCGCCATCCTCGCCGTCGACGGCGTGCGCAGCCTCCACATGCTGCGCACACGGCGCATGGGCCCGGACGCCCTCGTCGACGTGCACATCCAGGTGGATCCGCGCCTGAGCGTCTCCGAGGGCCACCAGATCGGCGAGACCGTGCGCCGGCGGCTCATCGAGCAGATCGACGAGGTCGCCGACGTCACCGTGCACGTCGACCCCGAGGACGACGCCGAGGGCCCGCGCTGCGAGGGCCTGCCGCTGCGCGCCGAGGTGCTCGAGCGCCTCGAGCGGCGCTGGGCCGGCATCCCCGCCGCGCGCCGCATCGAGGAGGTCACGCTCCACTACCTGGACGGGCGGATCCACGTGGACGTGACGCTGCCGCTCGATGCCGCGCGCGACCGCGCCGAGGCCGATGCCCTCGCCCGCGCCCTGCGCGAGGCCGCCGCGGGGCTGGAGGGGATCGGCGAGGTGCGCGTCCATTTCCGGCACTGATGCACCATTATGGGGCAGCCCTCGCGCGGAGTGCCCCATAATAGTGCGCCCGCGCGGGGCGCCGTGCCGGAAGCGCCCGCCACATCAGGCACTTCCCTCACGGGCCGCCGTGGCATATTTTCTGCACTCCGGTCCGGCACCGGCCTGCGGGCGCGGCTGCGGCGGCGTGCAGGAGAGAGCGGATTCCGGCAACGAACGCACAACGGTCCAGCCTTCCTTCGGAGGAACGTCCATGTCACAGAAGGTTCTCAAGATGATCAAGGACAAGGGGGTCAAGTTCGTCGACCTCCGCTTCACCGACACCCGCGGCAAGGAGCAGCACGTTTCGGTCCCCGCGCACGTGGTCAACGCCGAGTTCTTCAAGACCGGCAAGATGTTCGACGGCTCGAGCATCGCCGGCTGGAAGAGCATCGCCGAGTCGGACATGGTGCTCATGCCCGATGCGTCGACGGCCGTCATGGACCCGTTCGCGGACGAGCCCACGCTCATCCTGCGCTGCGACATCCTCGAGCCCTCCACCATGCAGGGCTACGAGCGCGACCCTCGCACCATCGCCAAGCGCGCCGAGGCCTATCTCAAGGCGAGCGGCGTCGGCGACACCGCCTACTTCGGCCCCGAGCCCGAGTTCTTCATCCTCGACGACGTGCGCTGGGGCGCGGACATGAGCGGCGCCTTCTACAAGGTCGACTCCGAGGAGGCCTCCTGGAACAGCGAGCGCGTCTTCGAGGACGGCAACATCGGCCACCGTCCCTCGGTCAAGGGCGGCTACTTCCCGGTGCCGCCGGTGGACTCGCTGCAGGACATCCGCTCGGCCATGGCGCTGGTGCTCGAGGAGATGGGCGTGCCGGTCGAGGTGCACCACCACGAGGTGGCCACCGCCGGCCAGTGCGAGATCGGCACCCGCTTCAACACGCTGGTGCGCAAGGCCGACGAGCTGCAGATCCTCAAGTACGTGGTCATGAACGTGGCCCACAGCTACGGCAAGACCGCGACCTTCATGCCCAAGCCGCTCGTCGGCGACAACGGCAACGGCATGCACACGCACCAGTCCATCGCCAAGGGCGGCAAGAACCTGTTCTCGGGCAACAAGTACGCGGGCCTGTCGGAGACGGCGCTCTACTACATCGGCGGCATCTTCAAGCACGCCAAGGCGATCAACGCCTTCGCCAATTCCTCGACCAACAGCTACAAGCGCCTGGTGCCGGGCTTCGAGGCCCCCGTGCTGCTCGCCTACTCGGCGCGCAACCGCTCGGCCTCGGTGCGCATCCCCCACGTGGCGAGCCCCAAGGCGCGCCGCATCGAGGTGCGCTTCCCGGACTCCTGCGGCAACCCCTACCTCACCTTCGCCGCCATGCTCATGGCCGGCCTCGACGGCATCAAGAACAAGATCCACCCGGGCGACCCGCTCGACAAGGATCTCTACGACCTGCCGCCCGAGGAGGAGAAGGCCATCCCGCGCGTGGCGGCCTCGCTCGAGGAGGCGCTCGAGGCGCTCGACAAGGACCGCGACTTCCTCAAGGCCGGCGGCGTGTTCACCGACGACGCCATCGACGGCTACATCGAGCTCAAGATGGAGGAGGTGCAGCGGCTGCGCATGACCACGCACCCGGTCGAGTTCGACATGTACTACAGCCTCTGAGCGCCGCGGCGCTCGGCCCCTCGTGCCCCCGTCCGGCACCGCCGGGCGGGGGTTTTTCTTGCGCGTGCCGCGGGCGCGGCACGCGGGAGGCGGGAGACGGGAGGCGGGAGACGGGAGACGGGTTGCGGGAGACGGGTGACAGGTGACGGGTGACGGGTGACAGGAGACCGTACACTGTAGCCTGCAAACCGTAGCCCGCCCAAAGAGCGCGCACCAACCCTCGCCTCCCGCCTCCCGTCTCTCGCCTCCCACATTCGTCGGAGTGCACGGGAGACGGGTTGCGGGAGACGGGACAGCTCAAAAGGCCGCGCCCGAAGGGCGCTCCACCCCTCGCTTCCCGCCTCCCGTCTCTCGCCTCCCACATTCGTACAGGTCACGGTGTACAGTCCACCGTGAACTGCCTACCGCATACCGCATACCGCAGACCACACCCTGCCCACCGCGGGCGGGGGATGCTATGGTTAGGGTATGCGCAGGCGCATCCTGCTGATTTCCGCCGCGCTGGCCGCCCTAGCCGCGGCGCCGGCGCGCGGGGAGATCTACCGCTACGTGGACGACTCGGGCACGGTCGTCTACACGGACAAGCCGCGCCCGGGCGCGGAGAAGGTCGAGCTGCCGGGGATCACGGTCTATCGCGGCCGAGCCCCGTCCGCGGGCGCGGCGTCCCCACCCACCGCGAAGAAGAAGCCCGCCGAGGAGGCCGCACCCGCCTACGAGGCGGTGCGCATCGTCACGCCCGCGAACGACCAGGCCTTCTGGAGCGCCGCGGGCGAGGTGGTGGTGCAGGTCGAGACGCAGCCGCCGCTGCGGGTGAAAGCGGGCCACCGCCTGCGGCTCTACGTCGACGGCCGCCCCCTCGAGGGGCTGCTGGAGACGACGGCGGTGCGCCTGCGCAACATCGCCCGCGGCACCCACACCCTGCGCGCCGAGGTGGTGGACGGAACCGCCCGGGTGCTCGCCGAGAGCGAGCCGATCATCTTTCACCTCCATCGCCCCTCGGTGCTGCGGCCCAAGCCGCCCTGAGCCCCGGGCCGCACCAGTGGCGCGCGGCCATGCCCTATAATGGTGCATGGCCGCGTTTCCCCCAGGCCCGGGCGCCGAGCGCGGTGCGGCCCGGCGGCGCTCCAACCCATTGATCCCACGAGCCGTTCCGTGTCCGCTGGCGCGGCGGGCGGCGCACGGCGGGCTGGTTTGGTTCTTGCAGCACCAGCGGGCATGACCACACCCCTTCCCGAGGTGGACGCGCGACGGCCATCCGCCGAGCGGGTGCTGGAGGCGCTCACGGTCGCGGTCCTGGTGCTCGACCGCGATCTGCGTGCCCTCGCCCTGAACCCCGCCGCGGAGATGCTGCTCGGGGTGAGCGCGCGCAAGGCCCGCGGCACCCCGGTGGGCGAGCTCCTCGGGCCCGGGGCGGAGCCGATCGTCGCGGCCTTCCGCGAGGCGCTCGCAAGCGGCCACCCCTACACCGAGCGCGGCCTGGCGCTCCCCCTCCCGGGGCGCGCCGCAGTCACGGTCGACTGCGCGGTCACGCCCCTCGGCGAGCCGGGCGGCGCGCTGCTCGTGGAGCTCGCCCAGGTCGACCGGCCGCTGCGCATCGCCCGCGAGGAGCGCCTGCTCGCCCAGCAGCAGGCGGCGCAGGCGGTGCTGCGCAACCTCGCCCACGAGGTGCGCAACCCGCTCGGCGGCATCCGCGGCGCGGCCCAGCTGCTCGAGCGCGAGCTCGGCGACCCGGCCCTGCGCGAGTACACGCGCATCATCATCGCCGAGGCCGACCGCCTGCGCGCCCTCGTCGACCGCGTGCTCGGCCAGCACGGCGCCCCGCGCCGCGAGCGCCTCAACGTCCACGAGGTGCTCGAGCGCGTGCGCCGCGTGGTGGAGGTGGAGGCGCCGCCGGGCGTGCGCATCCGGCGCGACTACGACCCGAGCCTGCCGGAGCTCGAGGGCGACGCCGACCAGCTCATCCAGGCGGTGCTCAACATCGTGCGCAACGCCGTGCAGGCGGTGGGCGAGCGCGGCGAGATCCTGCTGCGCACCCGCGCCGAGCGCCAGCTCACGCTCGGCCGGCGCCGCCACCGCCTCGCCGCGCGCATCGAGGTCATCGACGACGGGCCGGGCGTGCCGGAGGCGATCCGCGGCGAGATCTTCTATCCCATGATCACCGGGCGCGCCGAGGGGACCGGCCTCGGCCTGTCGATCGCCCAGTCGATCGTGCAGCAGCACGGCGGCCTCATCGAGTGCGAGAGCCGCCCCGGACGCACCGTCTTCACGGTGTTCCTACCCCTGGAGGCAGGCGAGGATGACTGAACGCGAAAGGATCTGGGTCATCGACGACGACCGCGCCATCCGCTGGGTGCTGGAGCGCGCCCTCGGGCAGGCGGGCATGGCGGTGGAGAGCTTCGAGAGCGGCGCGGGCATCCTCGAGCGCCTCGAGCGCGGCCGCCCCGACGCCATCGTCACCGACGTGCGCATGCCGGGCATCGACGGCCTCGAGCTGCTGCGGCGCATCCGCGAGCGCTGGCCGGAGCTGCCGGTGATCGTCATCACCGCCCACACCGACCTCGACAGCGCGGTCTCCGCCTATCAGGGCGGCGCCTTCGAGTACCTGCCCAAGCCCTTCGACGTCGACGAGGCGGTGGCGCTGGTGCGCCGCGCCGTGGCCCAGGCGCGGCGCGCGCGGCGCGGGGCCGAGCCCGGTCCGGAGCGCGTGCCGGAGATCATCGGCGAGGCCCCGGCCATGCAGGAGGTCTTCCGCGCCATCGGCCGCCTGAGCCGCTCCAACATCACCGTCCTCATCACGGGCGAGTCCGGCACGGGCAAGGAGCTCGTCGCGCGCGCGCTGCACCGCCACAGCCCGCGCGCGGACCGTCCCTTCATCGCCCTGAACATGGCCGCCATCCCGCGCGACCTGCTCGAGAGCGAGCTCTTCGGCCACGAGAAGGGCGCCTTCACCGGCGCCGAGTCGCGCCGCATCGGCCGCTTCGAGCAGGCCCACGGCGGGACGCTGTTCCTGGACGAGATCGGCGATATGCCGCCGGAGCTGCAGACGCGCCTGCTGCGCGTGCTCGCCGAGGGCGAGTTCTACCGCGTCGGCGGTCACACGCCCATCCGCGTCGACGTGCGCGTGATCGCCGCCACGCACCAGGACCTGCAGCGCGCCGTCGCCGAGGGGCGCTTCCGCGAGGACCTCTACCATCGCCTCAACGTGATCCGCATCCACATCCCGCCGCTGCGCGAGCGGCGCGAGGATATCCCGCGGCTCGCGCGCCATTTCCTGGCGATGGCCGCGCGCGAGCTCGACGTCGAGCCCAAGACCCTCAGCGCGGCGGTGGAGGCGCATCTCGCGCGCCTCGACTGGCCCGGCAACGTGCGCCAGCTCGAGAACGTCTGCCGCTGGCTGACCGTGATGGCCTCGGGCCAGGAGGTGCAGCTCGACGACCTGCCGCCGGAGCTGCGCGGGCCCTCGGCGCGCACGCGCGCGGCCGCCGACTGGGAGGAGGGCCTGCGGCGCTGGGCCGACGTGCGGCTCGCCAACGGCGAGCGCGGCCTGCTCACCCACGCGCTGCCGCGCTTCGAGCGCATCCTCATCGAGACCGCCCTCAAGCACACGGGCGGCCGGCGTCAGGACGCCGCGCGCCTCCTCGGCTGGGGGCGCAACACGCTCACGCGCAAGATCAAGGAGCTCGGCCTGGAGGTCGAGGAGCCGGCCGGCGGCGAGCGCGCCTGACGGCCCGCGCCGGGCGCGCGGCGCGGTCCTCGGGGGCCTCATCCGGCGCGCGTCGCCTCGCGCTCCGCGCGCGCACGCAGGCCTGCGCGTACGAGCGCCAGGTCGTCCTCGTGCTGGCGTGCGACCTCCGACACGTAGGCGGCGACACGGGCGGGGTCGCCTATGAGGAGCGGCACGCCAGAGACCGCCTCGAAGGCGAGCACGGAGGGCGTCTCCCGGTCCAGCACCACGAGATCCACGTCCTCCATGCCGAGCACCTCCTGCAGGCGCGCCCGCAGCTCCGCGACGACCTCGAGCGGCGGCCGCCGGTCGAACAGCACGGCGATGTCCACGTCGGAGTCGGCCCGCGCGCGGCCCTGCGCGCGCGAGCCGAACAGCCACGCCCCGGCGAGCCCGGGCGTCGCGGCGAGCGCCTCACGCACCGCCTGATCCGTCACGCCCGACATACGTCAGCACCTCCTCGCGAAAGCGCGTGAAATCCTCCAGGTGCCCCTCCAGGATCTCCGCCAGCACCTCCGGGCGCACCGCGTCGTAGCGGTGGACCACGAAGTTGCGGAACTGCACCATGCGCCGGTAGGGCTCCTCGGACGACAGCGCGCCGAGCGCCACGCAACGTCTCACCGCCTCGGCACCGCTGGCCGCCGGCGGCTGGCCGGCGAGGCTCAGCAGGCGCTGGCACACGTCGATCACCACCTCCACGAGGATCTGGAGATCGCGCTCGACGGCGCGCCGCAGCTTCCAGTCGCTCGCCAGCGCCTCGGGGCCGGGCGTGCCCGCCGAGCGCAGCTCGCCCAGCACCTCCTCCAGCAGGGCGAGCTTGCGCAGCACGACGCCATTGCTCCCGCTCATGCCGGAAAGCATACCCCGTTGCGGCCGGGGAGGCGGAGCGACCCGCGTGCAGGCCCACGGGCCCGCGCGGTCAGTAGACCTCGCGGCGGTAGATCATCTCCTCGTCGCCACGGAAGACGCCGAAGCTGACGCGCGCGGAAGGGTCATCGTCGTTGCCGTCGCCGTCCCAGTCGAAGCGCAGCCAGGCCGGGACCGTGGCCGAGAGGGTGAGGTCGCCGGTCTTGCCCGGCGCCTTGAGCCACAGGTTGAAGTCGCCCGCCGAGGGCGGCTCGCGCCAGTCGCGTCCCGCGGGCGGCGCGCCCGCGCAGGCGATGCCGGTCTCGCTCGCGGAGTCCCAGGCGCAGGTGTCGCCCGGCGCGAGCGCATCGCCCGGCTCGGGGTCGGAGAGCGCCAGCGTCACGCCGGTGCTCGCGCCGTCGTCCGTGTGGAGCGCGAAGGCCGTGCCGTCGAAGTACTCCGCGCGCACCGGCACGTTGAGGTCGATGAGCTCCGAGCCGAAGGCGGGCAGGATCGCGAGCCGCCCGTAGCGCACGCGCGTCGTTCCCAGCGTGCGCGCGTCGCAGCCCGCGCCGCACCCGGTCGCCGCCGCGTTCATGTCGAGCCCCTGGACCTGCACCCCGTCGGGGTCGCCCGTGGCCTTCACGCCGATGGCGAGCTGGTCGAAGGGGCCGTCGGGCGAGGCCGCGCGCGCGAAGGTCGCCGCCGTGTCGTTGACGGCATAACGCCCCTGGGACCAGCCCGCCCCGGCCACCGTGAGCCTTGCGGAGAGCTCGTTCCCGTCGTCGGCGTTCTCGGCCACGGTCGAGATCGCCGCCACGCCCACGGTATAGCGGGCGGCGTCGTAGTTCTGTGTGCGCCCGCCGGCGGCGTTGCGCGCCTCCAGCGTGTAGGCGACGGTGAAGGGCTGGCCCATGTAGCTGTAGCCGCCCGAGGCGTCGGCCGGCGTGATGGCCGACGAGACGAGCGCAAGGTGGTCCGGGTGGAAGCGCCCGATGACGGGGCTCGTGCCGGTGACGTCGACGCCCGCGGTGTTGAGGAAGCCCGTCGCGGCGGCGGAGATGCGGATGGAGCCCGCCTCGGAGTAGCTGAGGTCGGAGACGGTCGCCCGGCCGCCGGAGAAGCTCCCGGCCGCGATGCTCGTGGTGCCGGACAGCGTCCCCAGCACGCCGCCGGCCGGCGTGTGCAGGCTCGGCGAGAGCGCGGTCGCCCAGGCGTAGGACGGCGTCAGGCCGTTGTCCGTGACGTCGGCGCCGGCGTCCGGCAGGCCGTCGTTGTCGGCGTCGTCGGCCGCCTGCCAGAGGTAGCCGCCGACGGTGGCCGAGAACGCCCGGCCCGCCGCCGTGAAGCCCGCCCCGCCGGTGGCCGTGCCGCCCGGGTTGGCGGTCCCGGCGGCATTGATGTCGGTGAAGCCGAGCGCGAAGGGCCGCACGGTGAGCGTCGCCGAGCCGCCGTCGATGGGCCTGGGATTGCCGCCCGCGTCGACGGCGAAGCCCGAGGTGTCGTCGCGCAGCGCGATGGCGTACTTGCCCACGTCCGTGGTCTCGAGCGTGAAGGTCGCCACCCCGGCAGTGAAGGCGAGCGTCAGGTTGTTCGCCGCCGGCGCGGCGTCGGGCAGCGCCGTGCCGGCGACGCTCGGCGCCGCCCCGCCCGGGTCGTCGCCGTCGCGCACCACCCACGCCTTCAGGCCCTTCGAGCCGTCGTAGGCGGTGGCGATGGCGCAGCTGCCGGTCGAGGGGTCGCGCCGCCACAGCTCCGCCCGGAAGCCGTGACCGCGGCCGGCCACCACCTCCGTCGAGCCCGTGCCGGGGCAGCTCGCGCCCGTGCAGGTCGTCGGCGCGACCACGAAGGCGTTGTCGCGGAAGCTCACCACGGTGGACGTGCTGCTCACGCCCGCCGCGGCGTCGCTCACCGTGATGGTGAGATCGTCGGCGTGGACGTTGGCTAGGTCGAGCACGATGCTGCCGTTGTCGGCCGCGACGAAGGTGTAGGTCGCCGCGCCGTCATCGGCCGTGGGGTCGCTCAGTGTGCCCGAGGCTGTCTTCACGGACCAGGTGCCGTGGCCCGACGACGTGCTCAGGCTGATGGTGCCGGTGTAGCTCGTGAGCGTGCCGCCGGCCGTGCTCTGGGCCGTGATGGTGACGGCGTGCGGGGTGCAGGTGCTGGCCGAGCCCGTGCCCACGTCGATGGTGAAGCCCGCCAGCGCGGCGCACGGGTGCGTCGCGTTCATGTCCGCCTGGATCTCGGCCTCGGTCAGCACTCTCTTGTAGATGCGCACCTCGTCCATCGCTCCGCCCGCGCCTAGCGTGACGCCGTACGGGTTGTAAGCGCTGCGGTTATCCGCCAGATAAAGGGAGTCCAAGTCGGGGAAACTGCCAACGGAATAGCCTCCGCCCGCCGCAAATTGCGTCTTCTTTTCCTTGCCGTTGACATAGATACGCACCTTGCCCGCCGGGTAATCCCACGTGACGGCCACGTGGATCCATTGCCCGGCCTTGAAGCCCAGCTTGTCCACCTTGTCCTTGGTGTAGACGATGAAGTCGTGATCCGCTGCGTCCTCGAACAGGAGGGCGAGCCGTTGGCGCGCGTCGTTGTCCAGGTAATTACCCGTGCTGCTGAGCTTGGCGAGCTTGAAATATTTGCCGGCGAAGTAGTTGCCGGAGGTCGACGGGACGGACGCGTCGAACAGCACCCGCGCGTTGTTCTTCTCGCTGCCAGCCTGGTCCCAGTCCGGCCTGAACCAGAAGCTGATCGTCCCCTGCGCCCCCACCTTGGCGTCCAGGTCGACACCCGTGTCCACCCCGTCGCCGTCGGAGGCGAAAACGCCGTAGCGGCATGTGCCGGGCGAGCCCGGGATGGCGGGCGTGGCCCCGTCGGTGGTGGCGCCACCTAGCCCAGTTCCATCGTTACCATTGCCGGTCGCGTCCCTGACCTCCCCTGCCGTCCGGTTCCACGAAGCCTCCTCCATCTGGTAGAAGGCCACGGGCTGGGGAGGGAGGAACTCGGCGTGGAAGGGCCTGGAGAAGACGACGATTCCGGCCCGCTCGCCGGGATGCTTGCGCTCACTGTCGCGCCAGCGGTCTTCGTCGACCTTCAGCCCGACGCGAGATCGAGTCAGGCTGCAGCGTCGGAGCCAGCCGCCGTCGTTGTCTTCGTGCGTGTTCTTCGTCGCCAGCACCAGGGGCGCCGAGGCATAGCTGCCTGCGAAGCCGATCAGGGAACATCCGTCGTCCCAGCCCTTGATGTTCTTGCCGCTGCGGATCGTCTCGTAATCCACGGTTAAGCCACCGCTGTCCGTGAAGCTGCCCCGCAGCCCCCGATCCATCACAAGATAGGCGATGACCTCGTCCTGCGTGACGGCGCCGGGCTCGGCTTCGCTGCGCTCCAGCGCCAGCTCCAGATCCTCGTCCTTGACATTCCTCACGGCCACCGTCAGCCAGGGCGTCGAGGCATCAGCAGGCGGGGCCGCACTTTCGTTCGCCATCGACTGGATCTGTGCGAGCGCGATCGGGTCCTTGGCGAACTCGTGCGAAAGGCTCACCTTGAGCCAGCTTTCGGGGCCGCTGACCCCCGCTCCATGCTGCACGGCGGTCGTGCTGACCGTGCCGGCCTCGATGACGGTGCCGTCCGGGAGCGTGTGCACGCCGGGCTCGATAGCCAGGTAGTGGACAGTCATGTCGATGTGGGGCCCATCCTCGCCCGGCGGCTCCACCACCGCCGCCTCGAAGCCAGTGGTCGTGACGTTGCGGATCCGGATGGCGGCGGGATTCGGCCCGGTGGTCGTCGGCAGCAGGAACACCAGCGGCGGCGTGGCGTACGTTTGCTGGAAGCTGAAGCTGGCGAACGCCTTGGGGCCGGCGTACGTGTCGGGCAGAGTGATCGTGCCGGCCTCCATCTTCCAGGCGAGGGCCGCGCCGGGCGCAAGTGTCACGACCGCCAGGGCCAACAGGGCGGCCAGTCTGCGGCGAAGGTGTCGGACGCTGCTCATCGGCGGTAGATGATCGGGCTGTGCTCCTGCCTTCGGGGCGCGCGCGCGGGCGGCGGCGGCGCGGGACGCGCGGGCGCGGGCGTGGCCTCCTCCGCTTCCTGCGCGGGCCGTGCCGCGGCGGCGGCCGGGGGCTCCGCGGGCCGCGGCCGGGCGGCCCACCAGCCGGCCGCCGCCGCGGCGCCGGCGGCGAGCGCCGCCGCCAGCCACCAGGCCGCCCGCCGCGCGGCCGCGCGCCGGCGCGCGGCCTGCGTCACGCGGCGCTCGATCGCCGCAAGCCGTGCCGGGTCCGGCTCCGGCAGGGCGTCGAAGGCCGCCTCGAGCCGGACGGCGAGCGGGTCGCGCTCCGTGCCGGCGTTCATGGGCCGCCCTCCCGCCAGGCCGCCCGCAGGCGCGCCAGCGCCTCGGCCGCCTTGCGGCGCACGGTGCCCTCCGGCAGGCCGAGGGCGGCGGCGATCTCGCGGTGCGTCATCCCGATCCAGTAACGCATGAGCACGATGTCCTGCTCGTCGCCGTCGAGCCGCTCGCGCACCAGCCGCCGCAGGGCCTCGTGCTCGGCCGGATCGCCGCCCGTGGCCGCCTCGGGCGGGTCGGGCGCGAGCCGCCGGGCGGTGGCCTGGCGGCGCTGGTGGTCCACCAGCAGGTTGAGGGCGATGCGGTAGAGCAGCGCGCGCGGCGCGCTTGGGTCGCGGCAGGCGGTGCGCGTCAGGCGCAGGAAGGCCTCGGCGAGGAGGTCGTAGGCGGTCTCGGGGTCGGCGCCGCGCGCGACGAGCAGCTTCCACAGGCGCGGCGCCTCGGCGCGGTAGAAGGCGGCGAAGGCCTCCTCGTCGCCCTCGCGGCACCAGCGGCGGACGAGGGCGTCGGTGGCGGCCACGCGCTCAGGCGAGCGGGGAGAGGTCGAGGCGCGCGCCAGCGAGCGCCTCCGGCTCGACCGCGCGCGCCTCGGCGAGCGGCAGCCGCTCGATGCGGCGGTAGCCCTCGGGGCCCGGCACGCGGTGGATCTCCAGCCGTCCCGCCTCCAGGTCCACGAGCCAGGCCTCCGGGATGCCGTGGCGGGCGTACAGGGGGAGCTTGACCTCGCGGTCCCAGGCGGCGGTGGTGTCGGCCACCTCGACGACCAGGAGCACGTCCTCCGGGCCGGGATGGGCGTCGCGGTACCAGTCCGAGCGGGGCCTGAGCAGCGCGAGATCCGGCTGCGGCTCGGAGCGCTCGCCGAGGCGGATCGGGCTCTGGCAGCGGACGATCGCCCGTCCCCCCACCACCTCGCTGAGCTTGGATAGGATCCAGTCCACGGCACCCGCGTGCCGACTTCCTATCGGCGCCATCTCGTACAGCTCTCCCTCGATCAGCTCCACGCGGTCGTCCTCGCCGAGGATCCCGGCCTCGGCGAGGCGGTGGTAGTCGGCCACCGTCCAGCGGTGCCGGCGGACCGGGGGCGCCTCGCGCACGCTCGCCATCCTCTCAGCCCTCCCGCGGCCACACCGCAGCGCCCTCGATCGCGACGCGGCGGCCCTCGATCTCCGTCAACCAGATCGCCTCGTCGAGCTGGCGGGCGAGCCGCAGGGCCGCGCGCTGGTGCGCGATGCCCGGCGAGGGCGCCATCGCGAGCGGCTGGCCGCGCACGAGCTCCCAGTCGCCCTCCCAGCGGGCGTGGTCCTCGGCGGTGTAGTGCTCCAGGGGCTCCATGGTCACATCCGCCTCCCGCTCCGATTCCAGCACCGGCTCCGGGGGCTGTCAAACGGCCGCGGCCCGCCTCACCGTGGCTTGACGACGGCGGTGACGGTGCGGCGCACCTGGTCCTCGGCGCTGCCGCGTGTGGCCGTCACGGTCAGGCGCACGAGCTCGTAGGGCGGCCCGCCGCCCTCGGTGAAGGGCCCGCCCATGTCGTCGCACTGCACCGTGACCGTGAAGCCTTCCACGTCGAAGCTCGCCCCGTTCGTGTCGCAGGCCGTGGTGGCCTTCTCCTTGACGATGGCCCATTCCAGCCCCGAGAGCGCCGCGAACCAGGCGCGCGCGCCCTGCACGCTGAGCGCCGGCACCTGATGCTGCACGCTCGTCACCGTGACGAGGTAGGCCCCGAGCGCGGCCAGCACCACGATGAGGAAGATCGCCCCCACCAGGGACATGCCCCGCTGGCGCGCGCCCGCCGCGATGCGCTCCCGCACCCTCATGGCTGGTTCGGCACGTGGGCCTGCTGGAGCAGCGTCACGGACTCGCCCGCCTCGGTGACGGTGAGGGTGGCGGTCACGAGCCCCGCGCGCGTGCTGCTGCCGGGGCTGTAGGTGAAGCGGCAGGCGCTGACGCGGTCCACCACCAGCGGCGGGGCCGGCGCCCGGCTCAGCGGCGGCGAGGCGGGGTCGGTGGGCTGCGTCGCCTCGATGCGGTAGTCCTGGTAGCGGCGGATGGTGCCGGCCGTCAGGTCGCAGTGGAAGGTCACGGACGTGTCCACGACGTAGAAGCGCTGCTGCGGCGAGGGGTAGGGGAAGGCGCGCCCCGAGGAGAAGCTGAGGTTGTTGAACCGGATTTGGTCCGAGCCGTCGGCCGCGCCGTCGTCGACCACCGCCGCGATGGTCGCCATGTTGTCGCGCGCCCAGGCGTTCGCGCCGGGCTGGCCGGTGTTGTAGACCACCAGGCAGTCGGCGCGCCCCTGCACGCAGTCGTTCGGGCCGGGGCCGGTGTCGATCTCCGCGAGGCGCTGGAGCTGGCCGACCACGTCGAAGCGGTCGTCGGGGCTCGCGGGGGTGAAGCGCAGCGGGTCGCCCGGGGGCCGGGCGCGGTAGCGCCCGCCCTCGAGCACGCGCAGGAACTCGATGCAGCGCCCGGAGCAGGCGACGCGGATGCTGTTCGGCAGCGCCTGGCGCAGCTCGCGGATCATGTGCTTGAGCGCCGTGTCGGCGGCGTCGACCAGCTCGGCGCGCCGCGCGGTGTCGACGAAGCCCTTCACGGGCCCGGCGATGAAGCGCGCGGCGATGCCGGCGACGATGCCCGCGATCACGATCACCACGATCATCTCCACCAGCGTCAGGCCCGCCCCGCTGCGCGGGGCCCGTTCGGCCCGCGCGCCTCTCGCCGCCCGTCTCCCGTCGCACACCATCGTCAGTAGCTCATCCGCCAGCCGGCGACCTTCACGTCGAGCCAGCCCGCGCTGTCGTGGGTCACCCGCACCTCGATGCGCCGGCCGGCCACGCCGTTGAGCGTCGCGTCGGCCACGCTCACCTGCACGTTGTAGGCCTCGAGCCCGGCGATGGGGTTCCCGTTGCGGTCCACCGCCCCGCTCGCGTCGTTGAGACCGTTGTAGTCGCACACGTCGTCGTAGGTGGCCCGCGTCTCGCCCGCCTCCGGCCCGCAGCCCGTCTCGCCGTCGGGGTCGGCGTAGGCCGCGAGCGTGATCTCCTCGAGATAGGACTGGGCGATGGCCACCGCCTGCTCGGTGAGCATGGGGTCGGCGCCGTGGCGCATCGCCTGCGTCAGCGCCGCGAGCACCCCCGCCACCGCGATGCTGATCACCACGATGGCGACGACGAGCTCCACCAGCGTCATGCCCCCGGCCC
>WGBS01000040.1 GCA_015494165.1 Gammaproteobacteria bacterium
GCCCTGCACGTCGTCGGACTTGACCGTGAGCATCTCCTGGAGGGTGTAGGCCGCGCCGTAGGCCTCCAGCGCCCACACCTCCATCTCGCCGAAGCGCTGGCCGCCGAACTGCGCCTTGCCGCCCAGCGGCTGCTGGGTGACGAGGCTGTAGGGCCCCGTCGAGCGCGCGTGCATCTTGTCGTCGACCAGGTGGTTGAGCTTCAGCATGTACATGTAGCCCACGGTCACCGGGCGGTCGAAGGGCTCGCCGGTGCGCCCGTCGTAGAGCGTGGTCTGCCCGTCCTCCGGCAGCCCGGCCAGCCGCAGCATGGCCTTGATCTCGTCCTCGCGCGCGCCGTCGAAGACCGGCGTCGAGACCGGCACGCCGTCGCGCAGGTTCTCGGCCAGCTCCAGCACCTCCTCGTCGCTCAGCGACTTGAGGTCCACCTTGCGCTTGACCTCGCCGACCTTGTTGTAGATCTCGTCGAGGAAGCGCCGCACCTCGGCCGCCTTGGCCTGGCGGTCGAGCATCTCGCCGATCTTGCGGCCGAGGCCCTTGGCCGCCCACCCGAGGTGCGTCTCCAGCACCTGGCCCACGTTCATGCGCGAGGGCACGCCGAGCGGGTTGAGGACGATGTCCACCGGGGTGCCGTCCTCGAGATAGGGCATGTCCTCCACCGGCACCACCGTGGAGATGACGCCCTTGTTGCCGTGGCGGCCGGCCATCTTGTCGCCCGGCTGGATGCGGCGCTTGACCGCCAGATAGACCTTGACCATCTTCAGCACGCCGGGGGCGAGGTCGTCGCCGGCCGTGATCTTGGCCTTCTTCTCCTCGAAGCGCCGCTCGAACTCCTCGCGCTGCGCCTTGAGCTGCTCGGCGACCTGCTCGAGCTGGGCGTTGGCCTCCTCGTTGCGCAGCCGGATCTCGAACCAGCGCTCGCGCGGCAGCGCCTCGAGGTAGGCCTTGGTGATCTTCGCGCCCTTGCCCAGGCCCTCGGGCCCGCCCTCCGCCACCTTGCCGAGCAGCATGCGCTCGACGCGCATGTAGAGGTCGTCCTCGAGGATGCGCAGCTGGTCGTCGAGGTCCTTGCGCACGCGCGCGATCTCGGCCTCCTCGATCTCGATCGCGCGCTTGTCCTTCTCGATGCCCTCGCGCGTGAAGACCTGCACGTCGATCACCGTGCCGTCCATGCCCGGGGGCACGCGCAGCGAGGTGTCCTTCACGTCCGAGGCCTTCTCGCCGAAGATCGCGCGCAGCAGCTTCTCCTCGGGCGTGAGCTGGGTCTCGCCCTTGGGCGTGACCTTGCCGACGAGGATGTCGCCCGCCTTGACCTCGGCGCCGATGTAGACGATGCCCGACTCGTCGAGCTTGGCGAGCGCCGCCTCGCCGACGTTGGGGATGTCGCCCGTGATCTCCTCCGGGCCGAGCTTGGTGTCACGCGCGACGCAGGTCAGCTCCTCGATGTGGATGGTGGTGAAGCGGTCCTCCTCCACCACGCGCTCGGAGATGAGGATGGAGTCCTCGAAGTTGTAGCCGTTCCACGGCATGAAGGCGACGAGGAGGTTCTGGCCGAGGGCGAGCTCGCCCATGTCGGTGGAGGGCCCGTCGGCGAGCACGTCGCCCCTGGCGATGACGTCGCCCGGCTTCACCAGCGGCTTCTGGTTGATGCAGGTGTTCTGGTTGGAGCGCGTGTACTTGGTCAGGGTGTAGATGTCGACACCGGGCTCGCCGGGGACGGTCTCCTCGTCGTTGACGCGCACGACGATACGCGAGGCGTCGACCGAGTCCACCACCCCGCCGCGGCGCGCGACCACCGTCACGCCGGAGTCGATCGCCACCGTGCGCTCCATGCCGGTGCCGACCAGCGGCTTCTCGGTGCGCAGGGTGGGCACCGCCTGGCGCTGCATGTTCGAGCCCATGAGCGCGCGGTTGGCGTCGTCGTGCTCGAGGAAGGGGATGAGGGAGGCCGCCACCGAGACGATCTGCTTGGGGCTGACGTCCATCAGGTCCACGCGGTCGGGCGTGGCCATGGTGAACTCGCCCTGGTGGCGGCAGGAGACGAGCTCGTCCACCAGGCGCCCCTTCTCGTCCAGGGTGGCGTTCGCCTGGGCGATGACGTACTGCCCCTCCTCGATGGCCGAGAGGTAGCGCACCTCGTCCGTCACGCGCCCGTCCTTCACCACGCGGTAGGGCGTCTCGAGAAAGCCGTAGCGGTTGGTGCGCGCATAGACCGCGAGCGAGTTGATGAGCCCGATGTTGGGGCCTTCCGGCGTCTCGATGGGACAGACGCGCCCGTAGTGCGTGGGGTGCACGTCGCGCACCTCGAAGCCCGCGCGCTCGCGCGTGAGCCCGCCGGGGCCGAGCGCCGAGACGCGGCGCTCGGCCCCGGCG
>WGBS01000041.1 GCA_015494165.1 Gammaproteobacteria bacterium
GGTCGCCATCCTCAACGCCGCGCTCGTCTGGGCCCTGGTCCTGCTCGGCTGAGCGGGGCAGACGGCGCCGCGCGGAGACCGTACACTTTGCGTGCCTGTGCGGCACGCGGAAGGGACCGATCCATGCGGGTGACCATCTACGGATCCGGCTACGTGGGCCTCGTCACCGGGGCCTGTCTCGCCGAGGTCGGCAACCACGTCCTGTGCGTGGACGTGGACGAGGACAAGATCGCGCGCCTGCGCCGCGGCGAGGTTCCCATCTACGAGCCCGGGCTCGACGGGCTCGTCGCCTCCAACCTGGAGGCCGGGCGGCTCGCCTTCACCACGGACCCCGCCGCCGGCGTCGCCCATGGGGTGCTGCAGTTCATCGCCGTCGGCACGCCGCCGGACGAGGACGGCTCGGCGGACCTCCGCCACGTGCTCGACGTGGCGCGCACCATCGGCCGCCACATGACCGACTACCGGGTGATCGTGGACAAGTCCACGGTGCCGGTGGGCACGGCCGACCGCGTGCGCGAGACCGTGCGCGCCGTGCTCGCCGAGCGCGGCGTGGAGGTGCCCTTCGACGTGGTCTCCAACCCGGAGTTCCTGAAGGAGGGCGCCGCGGTCGAGGACTTCATGAAGCCCGCGCGCGTGGTGGTGGGCACCGACAGCGAGCGCGCCCTGGACCTGATGCGCGCGCTCTACGCCCCCTTCAACCGCAACCACGACCGCCTCATCGAGATGGATATACGCTCGGCCGAGCTCACCAAGTACGCGGCCAACGCCATGCTGGCGACCAAGATCAGCTTCATGAACGAGCTCGCCAACCTCGCCGAGCGGCTCGGGGCGGACATCGAGCGCGTGCGCATCGGCATCGGCTCCGACCCGCGCATCGGCTACCACTTCATCTATCCGGGCTGCGGCTACGGGGGCTCGTGCTTTCCCAAGGACGTCAAGGCGCTGGTGCGCACCGCCGAGGAGGCGGGCTACGAGCCGCGCCTGCTGCGCGCGGTGGAGGCGGTCAACGAGGACCAGAAGGGCCGCCTCTTCGAGAAGATCCATGCCCACTACGGCGGCGCGCTCGCCGGGCGCACCTTCGCCCTGTGGGGGCTCGCCTTCAAGCCCAACACCGACGACATGCGCGAGGCGCCGAGCCGGCGCCTGATGGAGGCGCTGTGGTCCGCGGGGGCGCGCGTGCGCGCCCACGACCCGGCCGCCATGGCCGAGGCGCGGCGCATCTACGGCGAGCGGCCGGAGCTCGCGCTGTGCGCCACGCCCGAGGAGGCGCTCGAGGGCGCGGACGCCCTGGTCGTGGTCACCGAGTGGTCCGTCTTCCGCAGCCCCGACTTCGACCTGGTGCGCGAGCGGCTCGCCGAGCCCGTGATCTTCGACGGGCGCAACCTCTACGATCCCGAGCGGCTCGCGCGCGCGGGCTTCACCTACTACGCCATCGGGCGCGGGGCGCCGGTGCCGGCCGCGGCGGCGGGCGAGCCGCCCGCCAGCGCCGCCGGCTGAGCGGGCGCGCGCGGCCCCGGTGAGGCTGGAGGGAGAAGGAGAGGACGATGCGGAGAAGAGCCTTTCTCGCGGCGGCCTTGCTGGCGTTCGCCGCCACCGGCGCCCTGCCGGGACCGGCGGTGGCCGCGAGCGCGAAGGAGATCGACCTGCGCGTGGACGAGGCCCTCGAGCGCTTCTACCGCGAGGTCGAGGGCGGCAAGCGCTTCCTGCGCAAGGCGGCGGGCGTGCTGGTTTTCCCGCGCGTGATCAAGGCCGGCATCGGCATCGGCGGCGAGTACGGCGAGGGGGCGCTGCGCATCCGCGGCCGCACCGTGGACTACTACAGCATCGCCAGCGCCTCCATCGGCTTCCAGCTCGGGGCACAGGCCCGCACCATCATCATCGCCTTCCTCGACCGGGCGGCGCTGCGCAAGTTCCGCCGCTCCGAGGGCTGGCGCGTGGGCGTGGACGGCTCGGTCGCCCTCATCAAGGTCGGCGTCGGCGGCACGCTCGACACCATCAACGTCAAGGAGCCCGTGGTGGCCTTCGTCATCGGCCAGAAGGGCCTCATGTACAACCTGACCCTCGAGGGCTCCAAGATCTCGCGCCTCAAGAAGTAGCCTTCGCGGCCGCCTGCGGCGCGGAGGCGGGAGACGAGGATCGGGAGGCGAGGGCAGGTGTGCGCTCCGCGCGCAGCCGTTTGGTCGGGGCTGGAAGCCCTCCCACGGGCGGGTTACGGCTTGCAGGTTACGGTTTACAGTGGCCTGCACACCGTGACCCGTCACCCGTCACCCGTCTCCCGTCCACTCCCACACTCGGATGCCGTCGCGGTCGGGGTACAGGTTGCGGGTTGCGGTTTACAGTGGCCTGTCCACCCCAACCCGTTACCCGTCTCCTGTAGCCCGTCACCCGCCACCCGTCCCGGCCCCTGCCGTCAGCCGGACAGGCGCGCGCGCAGCCGCTCCAGCAGGCTCTCGATGAGGCCGGCATGCGCCGGGAGGCGCGCGAAGATGGCCTCGGCCACGCGCTCGTCGTAGGTGTGCACGGTAAGGTTGCGGTCCTCGACCATCGCGAGCGCCGCCGCGGTCTCCTCGGGATCGAGCACCCCCACCTCGCCGAGGCTGCGGAAGCAGCTCCGCGGCGAGGCGCACTGCAGCCCCTCGACCGCCTCGAGCCACGCGCGGCAGGCCTTCCACACGGCCTCGAAGGTGTACTCGAAGCGCTGGATGGTGCCGTCGCGCTCGAGCCTGCTGGGGCGCTCGACAGCGAGCGCCTCGCGCAGGGTCGCGAGCGCCGTGGCGGCGGCCTCGAGGCGGGCCTTCACGTCCACGGGACACCTTCGCGGCGCACGGCCTCGCGGAGCCGGGGGCCCGCCTCGGCGAGGTCCACGAGGTCGACGGCCCAGGGGATGAGGCTCTCCTCGAGGCTTTCGCGCAGCTCGCCCACCAGCGCCTTGGGGAGCGGGCGGCCGTCGGCGGCCTCGAGGGCGATGTCGATGTCGGCGCCGGGGCGCGCGTCGCCGCGCGCGCGCGAGCCGAACAGCCACACGCGCACCGCACGCCCGCGCAGGCCCTCCAGGACCCGCCGGCGCGCCTCGGCCAGGGCCCAGCGCTCGAGGTCCACGCCGGGCCGCAGCCTCAGCCGCCCGTCGCGCAGCTCCAGAGGCCCCAGGTCGGCGTTTGCGTGCGCCCGCATCTCCGTCTCGTCCCGCGCCCCGTCCAGACCCTGAGAGAACAGCATAGCAGCGGCGGGAGACGGGCGTCGGGAGACGAGGGTAGGTGCGCGCTCCGCGCGCGGCCATTTGGTCGGGGCTGGAAGCCTCTTCCGCAGGCGGGTTACGGCTTGCAGGTTACGGTGCACAGCTACCCGTCTCCCGTAGCCCGTCTCCCGTCTACTCCCGCGAAGCGGGTGCGGCAGAGG
>WGBS01000042.1 GCA_015494165.1 Gammaproteobacteria bacterium
ACCTTCGGCTTCCAGGCGCTGGCCGGCTTCACCCACCTGCTCGAGACGCTGCTCGACGAGGTGCGCGGCGGGCGGCGGGCCATGGACGAGCCGCTCGCCGACGCCCTGCTCGGGTCGGTGGACGTGCTGCGCGACCTGCTCGCCGCGGCGCGCGAGGGCACCGAGGCCGACGCCGAGGCGCTCGCCGCGGCCGAGGCGCGCCTCAAGGCGCTGCTCGGCTCCGGCGCGGGCCCCGCGCTGGCGGGCGAAGGCGCCGGCGAGGGCGCGGCCGGCCGCGGCGGCGACGGCGGTGGCGGCGGACGGCGCTGGCGCATCGTCTTCCGCCCGCACGCGCACCTGCTGCGCACCGGCAACGAGCCGCTCCGGGCGCTGCGCGAGCTGGCCGCCCTGGGGCGCCTCGAGGCGAGCCTCGACTGCTCGCGGCTGCCCGCGCTGGAGGCGCTCGAGCCCCACGACTGCCACCTGGGCTGGACCCTGACGCTGGAAGGGGCGGTCGAGCGCGTCCAGATCGACGAGATCTTCGAATGGATGGAGGGCGACTGCGACCTCGAGATCGAGGCGCTCGAGGACGAGCGCCCGCAGCGCGCCGCGGACGCCGCGCAGCAGGTCCCGGGGCCGGCCGGGCGGCCGCCCGCGCGTGGCGAGGCGGGCTCCATCCGCGTCTCCATCGACAAGATCGACGCCCTCATCAACATGGTCGGCGAGCTCGTCATCACCCAGTCCATGCTGGGCCAGATCGGCGAGCGCCTCGAGGGCCTGGACACCGCCTGCGTCGAGCGCCTGCGCGACGGGCTCGCGCAGCTCGAGCGCAACACGCGCGAGCTGCAGGAGAGCGTGATGCGGGTGCGCATGGTGCCCATCAGCTTCGCCTTCGCGCGCTTCCCGCGCATGGTCCGCGACCTCGGGCGCAAGCTCGGCAAGCAGGTGCGGCTCGAGCTCGCCGGCGAGCAGACCGAGCTCGACAAGACCGTCATGGAGCGGATCTCCGACCCGCTCGTGCACCTGGTGCGCAACGCCGTGGACCACGGCATCGAGCCGCCGGAGGCGCGGCGCGCGGCCGGCAAGCCCGAGACCGGCACCGTGCGTCTCAACGCCTACCACAAGGGCGGCAACATCGTCATCGAGGTCTCGGACGACGGCGCCGGCATCGACCGCACGCGCGTGCTGGAGAAGGCGCGCGAGCGCGGGCTGCTCGGCGGCGACGGCGAGCCCGCCCCGGACGATCCCGCCGTGCTCGACCTGATCTTCGAGCCCGGCTTCTCCACCGCCGCGGAGGTCACGGACGTCTCGGGGCGCGGGGTGGGCATGGACGTCGTGCGCCGCAACATCCGCGAGCTCGGCGGCACCATCGAGGTCGACTCCACCCCCGGGCGGGGCTCGACCTTCACGATCCGCCTGCCGCTCACGCTCGCCATTCTCGACGGCCAGCTCGTGCGCGTCGGAAGCGAGATCTACGTCGTGCCGCTCGTGAGCATCGTCGAGTCGGTGCAGCTGCGCGAGGAGCAGCTCAACACCCTGGCGGGCGACGCCGAGGTCTACCGCCTGCGCGAGGACTACATCCCGGTGCTGCGCCTGCGCGAGCTGCTCGACACCGGCCGCGAGGCGCCGCCGCCGGAGCGTCGCCTGCTGGTGGTGGTGGAGGGCGACGGCCACCGCGCCGGCCTGCTCGTGGACGAGCTCCTCGGCCAGCAGCAGGTGGTCATCAAGAGCCTCGAGAGCAACTTCCGGCGGGTGGAGGGCATCTCGGGGGCGACCATCCTGGGCGACGGCACCGTCGCCCTGATCCTCGACGTGGGCGGGCTCGTGGGCCTGGCGCGCGCGCGGGGGCGCGCACGGCCGAGCGCGGCGGCGGCCTGAACGAGACGGAGGTGGCAGGCATGAGCACGGCACAGATGCTGGAGAGCGACATCGCCCTCGGCGTGGCGGTCGACGCGGACCAGTACCTCACCTTCCTGCTGGAAGGCGAGGAGTACGGCGTCGACATCCTGCGGGTGCAGGAGATCCGTGGCTGGGAGCGCACGACGCCGATACCGAACACGCCCGACTACGTGCAGGGCGTCATCAACCTGCGCGGCACCATCGTGCCCATCATCGACCTGCGCCGGCGCTTCGGTCTGCCGCCGCGCGAGTACGGGCCGACGACGGTGGTGGTGGTGCTGCGCGTGGAGTCGGAGGAGCGCGAGCGCACCATGGGCATCGTCGTCGACGCCGTCTCCGACGTCTACAACCTGCCCGAGGAGGAGGTCGCGCCGCCGCCGGACCTCGGCAGCGCCATCAGCATCAACTTCGTGCGCGGGCTGGCCACGGTGGAAGGCAAGATGGTGATCGTGCTCGACATCGACCGCCTGCTGAACGCCGACGCCCTGGCGCTGGCGTCCGGCGCGCCGGAGGCCGCGTGATGGGCGCGCGCCGCCGCCGCGCCGCGCGCCTGGGGGCGCTGCTGGCGATCTTCGAGGGGCTGCTCGCCGAGCTCGCACGGGCCGGCTGAGCGCGGGAACGCGAAGGGATGGGAGGAAAGGCCATGGCGAGGACACGGAGCACGGCCGCGCGCGCGGGCGCGCGGGGCAAGGCCGCGGCGGCGCGGCCCGAGCTCGAGGTGATCGACCGCCGCGCGGGCGGGGACCGCCGCCGCAAGGCGCGGCGCGAGAGCGACCGCCTCGAGCTGATCGAGAGCAGCTTCCAGGCGCTCGCGCCCCAGGGCGAGGCGATCGTGGCGCGCTTCTACGAGCGCCTCTTCGAGCGCCACCCCGAGGTGCGCCCGCTGTTCGAGGGCACCGATCTGCGCCGCCAGCAGGGCAAGCTGCTCGCCGCGCTGCGGCTGGTGGTCGAGAACCTGCGGCGCCCCGAGGAGCTCACGCGCGTGCTGCGCGAGCTCGGCCGCCGCCACCAGGGCTACGGCGCGCGCCCGGAGCACTACCCGCTGGTGGCCGAGACCCTGCTCGAGGTGCTGGCGGAATTCGCGGGGCCGGCATGGACCGCGCCGGTGGCGGACGCCTGGCGTTCGGCCCTCGGGCAGATCGCTGAGACCATGATCGAGGCATACGAGCAAGAGGAGGACGGGACGATGGCCGCAAGCCCAGAGGTGGCGCTGGCCGGCGGCGCCGGGACCGGCGTCGTCGACAGCCTGGACGTGCTCAAGGACATCCTCGAGCACGCGCCCATCAACATCATGATCGCCGACGCCGACGAGCGCATCGTGTTCGTCAACCGGCGCGCGCGCGAGGTGCTCGAGAGCCTCGAGGACGAGCTCGCCAAGTACCTGCCGGGCTTCCGCGCCGACGAGGTCGTCGGCGGCAGCATCCACCGCTACCACCGTGACCCCGACGCGGTGCGCCGCATCCTGCAGGGGCTGCGCCCGGGCGAGCCGCGCCGCGGCGAGATCACGCCCGGCCCCTTCGTCTTCGAGCACGAGACGCGCGTGCTGGTCGACCGCGCCGGCAACCGCATCGGCTACGTGGTGCAGTGGCACGACGTCACGGAGAAGCGCCAGAAGGAGGAGCAGGCCCAGCGCCTGCAGCGCGCGGTGGACGGCGCGCAGACGGCGATGATGACCATCGACCGCGACCTGGTCATCACCTACGTCAACGAGGAGACCAAGCGCCTGATGCGCCGCCACGCCGAGGTGCTGCGCCGCCTCTACCCGGGCTTCGACCCCGAGAACCTGGTCGGCCAGTGCATCGACCAGTTCCACCAGAACCCGGCGCACCAGCGGCGCCTGCTCGCCGACCCCTCCAACCTGCCCTACGAGACCGACATCGAGGTGGGGCCGCTCACCTTCCACATCCGCGTGAGCGCCATCCACGACCTCAAGGGCAACTACGTCGGCAACACCCTGGAGTGGGCCGACGTCACGGAACTGCGCCAGCGCGAGCTCGAGGTCGCGCGCCTGCAGTCCGCCGTGGACGGCGCCGAGACCGCGCTCATGCTGTGCGACGAGGAAGGGGTCATCACTTACGTCAACCCGGCCGTGGTGCAGCTCCTCGAGCGCCGCCGCGAGCAGCTCCAGCGCGTGTGGCCGGGCTTCGACCCGCGCAAGCTCGTCGGGCGCAACATCGACGAGTTCCACAAGAACCCGGCCCACCAGCGCTCGATCCTGCGCGACCCCTCGCGCCTGCCCTACCGCGGCCACATCAAGCTGCTCGACCTCGAGTTCGAGGTCAACGCCACCGCGGTGCTCGACAAGGACGGGCGCTACATGGGCAACATGGTCGAGTGGAAGGACGTCACGGAGCAGAAGGACACCGAGCGCCAGATCGAGGCGCTGATCGCGGCCGCTTCGCGCGGCGAGCTCGACGAGCGCCTCGACGCCAGCCGTTACGAGGGCTTCATGCGCACCCTGGCCGAGGGCGTCAACAGCATGCTCGACTCGGTCGTCGAGCCGCTCAAGGCGGCGATCGGCGCGGCCAAGGCGCTCGCCGACGGCGACCTCACCGCCGAGATGAAGGGCGAGTACCAGGGCGCCTACGGCGAGCTCGCCGAGGCCATCAACGGCTCGCTCGCCAACATGCTGCGCATGGTCGGCCGCATCCGCGAGGCGGCGGGCAGCATCGCCGCCGCCGCGGCCGAGATCGCGCAGGGCAATGCCGACCTCAGCCAGCGCACCGAGGAGCAGGCCTCGAGCCTGGAGGAGACCGCCTCCAGCATGGAGGAGATGACCTCGACGGTGAAGCAGAACGCCGACAACGCCCGCCAGGCCAACCAGCTCGCCGCCGGCGCGCGCGAGCAGGCCGAGAAGGGCGGCGAGGTCGTGGGCGCGGCGGTCGCCGCGATGGGCGAGATCAACCAGGCGAGCAAGAAGATCGCCGACATCATCGGCGTGATCGACGAGATCGCCTTCCAGACAAACCTGCTGGCGCTCAACGCCGCCGTGGAGGCCGCGCGCGCCGGCGAGCAGGGGCGCGGCTTCGCGGTGGTGGCGGCCGAGGTGCGCAACCTCGCCCAGCGCAGCGCCGCCGCGGCCAAGGAGATCAAGGGCCTGATCAAGGACAGCGTCGAGAAGGTCGAGGAGGGCACGCGCCTGGTCGATGCCTCCGGCAAGACGCTGGAGGAGATCGTCGCCGCGGTGAAGAAGGTCTCGGACATCGTCGCCGAGATCGCCGCCGCGAGCCAGGAGCAGTCGGTGGGCATCGAGCAGGTCAACAAAGCCATCATGCAGCTCGACGAGGCCACGCAGCAGAACGCCGCCCTGGTCGAGGAGACGGCCGCGGCGAGCCAGTCCATGGACGAGCAGGCGCGCCAGCTCGGCGAGCTCATGGCCTTCTTCCGCACCGGCGAGGAGGACGAGCGGCGGGAGGCCGCCGCGCCGCCGCGCGCCGGGCGCCCGTCGCGCCCCGCGCGCACGGACGAGGGCGGGCGCCGCAAGCCCGCCGCGGCGGCGTCACGGCCGCGGCCGGCCGCCGACGAGGGCGAGGACTGGGAGGAGTTCTGAGGGACGCGGGGCCAGGGACGGCGGCGTGCGCGGCACGGCGGCGGGAGGGCGGACGATGGCCGAGGGCTTGCGGGCGGGAGAGACGGCGGCGCCGCCGCGGCAGTTCCGCTTCACCGAGCGCGACTTCCGCTGCATCCAGCGCCTGGTGCGCGAGCTCGCCGGCATCGAGCTCGGCGAGGCCAAGCGCGAGCTGGTCTACAGCCGGCTGACCCGCCGCCTGCGCGCGCTGGGGCTCGACAGCTTCCGGGCCTACTGCGAGCGGCTGCGCAGCGTGCCGCAGGAGACCGCCGAGCTCCTCAACGCCATCACCACCAACCTCACGGCCTTCTTCCGCGAGCCGCACCACTTCGAGCACCTGGCACGCGAGGCGCTGCCGGCGGTGCTCGAGCGCCGCAGGGACACGCGCCGCGTGCGCATCTGGTCGGCCGGCTGCTCCACCGGCCAGGAGCCCTACTCCATCGCCATGACGGTGCTCGAGCGCCTGCCGGCGGGCTGGGACCTCAGGATCCTCGCCACCGACATCGACGAGAACGCGCTGGCGCGCGCGCGCGAGGGCGTATACGAGGCCGAGGCGGTGCGCGCGCTGCCGCGCGCGCGCCTGGCGCGCTGGTTCCTGCGCGGGCGCGGGGCCAACGAGGGCAGGGTGCGGGTGCGCAGGGAGCTGCGCGAGGCGGTGTGCGTGCGGCGGCTCAATCTGGTCGGGGACTGGCCCCTGCGGGGGCCGCTCGACGTGGTTTTCTGCCGCAACACGCTCATCTACTTCGGCAAGGACACGCAGCGCCGCATCGTCGAGCGCTTCGCCGACCTGCTCGGTGCCGGCGGCTGGCTCTACCTGGGCCATTCGGAGTCGCTGTTCAAGGTCACGGACCGCTTCGAGCTGGTGGGCCAGACCATCTACCGCTGCAGGGGGTGAAGGGATGGGACCGACGGGCATGCAGGCGCGCAGGGAGGATCCGGGGCCGGGGCGGCGCCCGCCGCCTTGCCTGCCGGGCTTCGAGGGGGTGCGGCGCTACTGGGACCCGGTGCACCGGCGCTTCGTGGCCAAGATCCTGCCGGGCGAGTTCTACGTGACGGCCGACGGCGAGGAGCTGCTCGCCACGGTGCTCGGCTCCTGCGTCGCCGCCTGCGTGCGCGACCCGGTGGCGGGCGTGGGCGGCATGAACCACTTCATGCTGCCGGCGAGCGCGGAGGACGAGCCGCGTCCCGAGGCGCCGTCGGCGGCGGCGCGCTACGGCGCCTACGCCATGGAGGCGCTCATCAACGAGGTCCTCAAGCACGGCGGCCGGCGCGAGCGCCTCGAGGTCAAGGTGGCGGGCGGCGGCGAGCTGGTCAGCGCCCGCATCGGGCGCGCCAACGCCGCCTTCGTGCGCTGCTACCTGGAGCGCGAGGGGCTGGCGGTGGCCGCCGCGGACCTGGGCGGCCCCTGGCCGCGCAAGGTGCTCTACCTGCCCGCGACCGGGAAGATGCTGGTGCGCAAGCTGCGCCGCCTGCACAACGCCACCATCGCCGAGCGCGAGCAGGACTACCTGCACACGCTCGAGGCGGTGGCGCCGCAGGGCTCGGTGGAGCTGTGGGACTGAGGTGCCGGGATGAGCCAGGCGCGCGAGAAGAGGATCCGGGTGCTGGTGGTGGACGACTCCGCCGTCATGCGCCAGCTCCTCGCCGAGATCCTCGGCTCGGCGCCCGACATCGAGGTCGTGGGCACGGCGCCCGACCCCTACGTGGCGCGCGAGAAGATCAAGCGCCTCAATCCGGACGTGCTGACGCTGGACGTGGAGATGCCGCGCATGGACGGGCTCACCTTCCTGCGCAACCTGATGCGCCTGCGGCCCATGCCGGTGGTGATGGTCTCCTCGCTCACGGCGCAGGGCGCGGAGGAGACGCTCGAGGCGCTGGAGCTCGGCGCCGTGGACTTCGTCACCAAGCCGGCGGTGGACGTGGCGCACGGGATGCGCGCCTACGCCGAGACGCTGATCGAGAAGGTGCGCGCGGCGGCGGGCGCGCGCGTGCGCCGGCTCGCGCTCGCGCGCGCGCCGGCCCCGCGCCACAGCGCCGATGCGGTGCTCCCGCGCGCCCGTCCGTCCCGGGCGTTGCGCACCACGCACCGCATCGTCGCCATCGGCGCCTCCACGGGAGGCACCGAGGCTGTGCGGGAGCTGCTCGCCGGGCTGCCGCCGGACGCGCCGGGGATCGTCATCGCCCAGCACATCCCGGCCGCCTTCAGCGGCCCCTTCGCGCGGCGCCTCGACGGGGCCAGCGCGCTGGTGGTGCGCGAGGCCGAGGACGGCGCGCCCATCCTGCCCGGCCACGCCTACGTCGCCCCGGGCGACCGCCACCTGCTCGTCGAGCGCAGCGGCGCGCGCTACCACTGCCGGCTCTCGGACGGCGCCCCCGTCAACCGCCACCGGCCGTCGGTGGACGTGCTGTTCCGCTCCGTGGCGCAGGCGGCGGGCGCCAACGCGGTCGGCGTGCTGCTCACGGGCATGGGCGAGGACGGTGCGCGCGGCCTGCTGGAGATGCGCGAGGCGGGCGCGCGCACCCTGGCGCAGGACGAGGCCACGAGCGTGGTGTGGGGCATGCCGGGCGCGGCGGTGCGCATGGGCGCGGCCGAGGAGGTGCTGCCGCTCGGACGCATCGGGGCGCGGGCGCTGGAGCTGGCGCAGGCCGGGCCGCGGCCCGCGGCGGCCGCGGGAGAAGGAGGAAGGTGATGGGTGAGGGACAGATGCGGAAGGAACGGTGGTGGAGACGCCCCGGCGCGGCGCCGGTGGCCGCGGGCGCTGTGCTGGCGCCGGCCGCCTGGCTCGCCGGCGGCTGGGCGGCGGCCGCCGTCACGGGGGCTGCGCTCGCGGGCTGGTGGTGGCAGGTGCGCGCGCCACGCGAGGCGCCGCCGCACGGGGCGGGCACGGCGCCACCGGCGGAGGAGGCCGGCGCCGCTGACGCCGGGGCGCTCGCCGGTGAGCTCGCGGCCCTGCTCGCCGAGGAGGCGGCGGCGCTGCGCGAGGGGATCGGACGCGTCAAGTCGCTCGTCGCCGACGCCGTGGTCTCGCTCGACGGCGCATTCCGCTCGCTGCACGAGCACACCGAGGGGCAGGCGCGCCTGGTCGGCGAGCTCGTGAGCAGCGTGCAGGACGCCACGGTCGGCGGCGAGGAGGGGGAACGGCTGAGCGTGCAGGCCTTCGCCGCCGAGACCAGCGAGGTCCTGCAGTACCTGGTCGACCTGCTGGTGCAGGTGAGCAAGCAGAGTATCGAGGTGGTCTACCGCATCGACGACATGGTGCGCGAGATGGACGCCATCTTCGGGCTGGTCGACGAGGTCAAGGTGATCGCGAGCCAGACCAACCTGCTGGCGCTCAACGCCGCCATCGAGGCCGCGCGCGCCGGCGAGCACGGGCGCGGCTTCGCCGTGGTGGCCGACGAGGTGCGCAACCTCTCGCAGCACTCGCACCGCTTCAACGAGCAGATCCGCGAGGCGGTGCACAAGACCAAGGAGAGCGTGGACGCCGTCAAGGGCATCATCGGCGAGGTGGCCTCGCGCGACATGAACGTCGCCATCGCCGCCAAGGACCGGGTCGACCGCATGCTGGCGCAGATCGAGGCCCTCAACCGCGCCATGGGCGAGGGCCTGGAGCGCGTGGGCGGCATCAACGAGGGCATCCGCGAGCAGGTCGGCGTCGCCGTGCGGGCGCTTCAGTTCGAGGACATCGCGCGCCAGGCGCTGGAGCACGGCGAGCGCCGCCTGCGCCACCTGGAGGCGCTCGAGCGCGTGCTGGTGGAGCTGCCGGCGGACCCGCAGCGTGCACGCGAGGCGCTCGCCGAGCTGCGCGCCGCCTGGCGGGAGGAGGCCGCGGAGCCCGCGCGCCAGGAGGCCATGGACGCCGGCGAGGTGGAGCTGTTCTGAGGGCAGGAAAGAAGGAAGGAGAAGAGCGATGGCGATCGAGGTGGTGAGGCAGGAGGGCGGCACGGCGCGGCTGCGCGTGCGCGGCGTCTTCGATTTCTCCCTGCACGAGGACTTCCGGCACGCGCTGGAGACCCTCAACGGGGCGAACGCCTGCGTCGTGGACCTGAGCGGGGTGGAGGCGCTCGACTCGTCCGCCCTCGGCATGCTGCTGGTGCTGCGCGACCGCCTGGGCGGCGACGGCGCCCGTGTGCGCATCACGGGCGCGGCGCCCGGCATCCGGCGCGTGCTGGAGATCTCGCGCTTCGACAAGCTGTTCGAGATGGACTGAGCCCGTGGACACGCGCGTGCGCGAGGGGCACGCGGCCGCCGCGCGGGGCGGACGGCCGCTGGTGCTGGTGGTCGACGACGACGCCGCCAGCCGCACCCTGCTGCGCGAGCTCGTGCTGCTCGAGGGCTGCGACGTGGTGGAGGCCGCCGACGGGAACGAGGCGCTCGCCGCCTGCGAGGCCCACCGCCCCGACATGGTGCTGCTCGACGTGCTCATGCCGGGCATGGACGGGCCGGACGTCGCGCGCCGCCTGCGGCGCCGCGGCGAGGAGGATGCCATCGTGCCGATCATCTTCGTCACGGCGGTGGACGACGAGGCCCAGCTCGCCGAGTGCCTGGCCGCGGGCGGCGACGACTTCCTCGTCAAGCCCTACAGCCGCGCGGTGCTGGCGGCGAAGCTGCGCGCCTGGATGCGCACGCGCACCCTGCACGAGGAGGTGCGCCGCCAGCGCGACGCGCTCGCGGCGCACAAGCGCCGTCGCGACTACGAGGACGAGCTCGCCAAGAGCGTGTTCGCGCGCCTGGTGGCGCGCGGCGAGGAGGATCTCGCGAACCTGCGCCGGCTGCAGGTGCCGGCGGCGGAGTTCTGCGGCGACCTGGTGCTCGCGGCGCGCACGCCGGACGGCCGCCAGCGCCTCCTGGTGGGCGACTTCACGGGCCACGGCCTGCCGGCGGCGCTCGGGGCGGTGCCCACCGCGGACATCTTCTACGCCATGACGGGCAAGGGCTTCCCGCTCGCCGCCGTGGCCGACAGCATCGACCGGCGCCTGCGCCAGGGGCTGGGCCCGTGCATGTTTCTCGCGGCGGCGCTCATCGAGATCAGCCCGGAGCTCGAGCTGGTGCGCGCGCTCAACGCCGGTCTCCCGGACGTGCTGGTGCTGCACACGGAGGAGGGGCGGCTGTGGCGGGTGCCGGCGGACGAGCCGCCCCTCGGCGTGGCGGGGGTGGAGCGCGCCTGGGAGCCGCGCCGCTGGCGGCTCGAACCCGCCGAGCGCATCTTCGTCTATTCCGACGGGCTCCTCGAGGCCCCGCTGCGCGACGGCGGCGGGACGCTGGGCGAGGAGGGGCTGGAGACGCTGCTGCTCGAGCACGGCGCGGGAGATGCGGTCGCGGCGCTGCGCGAGCGCCTGTGTCTGGACTGCCCCGAGGGGGTGTCCGACGACGTGACCTTCGTGGAGCTGGGCGGCGCGGGCCTCACGGTGCCGGTGCGCGGTCCGCGGCGCGCGCAGCCCAGCTCCACGAAGGTCACG
>WGBS01000043.1 GCA_015494165.1 Gammaproteobacteria bacterium
GCCGAGACGCGGCGCTTGTGCGTGACCTCCGAGAGCGGGTTGTTCTGGTCCATGAACTGCGAGAGCTGGCTCGAGCCGAAGAACTCCTTGACCGCCGCCGCCACCGGCTTGGCGTTGATGAGCTCCTGCGGCGTGAGCCCCTCGGACTCGGCGAGCGAGAGCCGCTCCTTGACGGCGCGCTCGACGCGCACCAGCCCGACGCGGAAGACGTTCTCGGCCATCTCGCCCACGCTGCGCACGCGGCGGTTGCCGAGGTGGTCGATGTCGTCGACCGTGCCGCGGCCGTTGCGGATCTCGGTCAGCACGCGCAGCACGTCGACGATGTCCGACATGCCGTCGCCGTACTTCTCGTAGAGTGCCTTCGACTCCTCGTCCTTGCGCGAGGCGAAGTACCTGCCGTCGTAGAGCACGCCCGGACCCTCGGGGTCCTTGCGGCCGACGCGCAGGTTGAACTTCATGCGCCCCACCGCCGAGAGGTCGTAGCGCTCGGAGGTGAAGAAGAGGTTGTGGAAGAGGTTCTGCGCCGCCTCCCTGGTGGGGGGCTCGCCCGGGCGCATCATGCCATAGATCTCCACCATCGCCTCGAGCTGGGTGCGGGTGGGATCGATGCGCAGGGTGTTGGGGATGTAGGGCCCGCGGTCGAGGTCGTTGACCCACAGGGTGCGGATCTCCCCGATGCCGGCCTCGACGAGCTTCTGCACCAGCTCGGGGTTGAGCTCGTCGTTGGCCTGCGCGAGCAGCTCCCCGGTGTTGGGGTCGACCACGTCGTGGGCGAGGATCTTGCCCGTCAGGTACTCGACCGGAACCTCGAGCTTGTCGATCCCCGCCTTCTGCAGCTCGCGCACGTGGCGCGCGGTGATGCGCCGGCCTTCCTCGACCAGGGTCTTGCCCTTGACCTTGATGTCGAAGGAGGCGGTCTCGCCGCGCAGGCGCTCCGGGATGAGCTCGAGGGTGATCTTGTCCTTGCCGAGGTGGAAGGTGTTGGTCTCGTGGAAGAGCGCCAGCATCTCCTCGGTGGTGTAGCCGAGGGCGCGCAGCAGGATGGTGGCCGGGATCTTGCGCCGGCGGTCGATGCGCGCGAAGACGCAGTCCTTGGGATCGAACTCGAAGTCGAGCCAGGAGCCGCGGTAGGGGATGACGCGCGCGTTGAACAGCAGCTTGCCCGAGGAGTGCGTCTTGCCCTTGTCGTGGTCGAAGAAGACCCCGGGCGAGCGGTGCAGCTGCGAGACGATCACCCGCTCGGTGCCGTTGACGATGAAGGTGCCGTTCTCGGTCATGAGCGGGATCTCGCCGAGGAAGACCTCCTGCTCCTTGACCTCCTTGGCGCGCCGCGCACCGCCCTTCTCGTCGCGGTCGTAGAGCACCAGGCGCAGCTTCACGCGCAGCGGCGCGGCGTAGGTGAGGCCGCGCATCTGGCACTCCTTGACGTCGAAGGCGGGCTCGCCGAGCCGGTAGCTGACGTACTCCAGCGCCGCGTTGCCCGAGTAGCTGACGATGGGGAACACGGACTTGAAGGCCGCGTGCAGGCCCTGGTCCTTGCGCTCCTCCGGCGCGACGTCGGCCTGGAGGAAGCCCCGGTAGGAGTCGAGCTGGATGGCCAGCAGGTAGGGGACCTCCAGGATCTCCGGCCGCTTGCCGAAGTCCTTGCGGATGCGCTTCTTCTCGGTGAATGAGTACGCCATGAGGTGTCCTCGCGCAGTCTCAGTTGGATGCCAGCGTCGGGCACGGCCGCCGCCCGCCTTGCCGGCGCGCCAGCGGCGAAAGGCCGGTGGCCCGCGGCCACCAGCCTGCCGGTCGATCCGCCTTCCTGACGGTGCCTTGCGTCAAGCGCTCCAGCGAGCCTCTTTGCCTTCGCGCCGCCCCGCCCGGCCGAGGCGGCGGCCCGCCGGGCGGCCCCTGCGGGCCGCCCGGCCGCCTGCGGCGTCCTGCCTCACTTGACCTCGACGGAGGCGCCCGCCTCCTCGAGCTGCTTCTTGATCTCCTCGGCCTCGTCCTTGGAGACGCCCTCCTTGACAGTCGAGGGGGCGCCCTCGACCAGGTCCTTGGCCTCCTTCAGCCCCAGGCCGGTAACGGCGCGCACCACCTTGATGACGCCGACCTTGTTGGAGCCGAAGCTCTTGAGGACCACGTCGAACTCGGTCTTCTCCTCGGCCGGGGCCGCCTCGCCGCCGGCCGCGGCGCCGGCCGCCGGCACCGCCGCCACCGCCGCCGCCGCGGAGACGCCGAACTTCTCCTCCATGGCGGAGATGAGATCGACGATCTCCATGACGGTCATGTTCGAGATGGCCTCCAGGATCTCCTCTTTGCTCACAGCCATGACGACCTGCTCCTCTCAGACTCGGTTGAATACCCGGCCGCCGCCCCTCGGGCTCAGGCGGCCTGCTGCTTCTGGTCGCGAATCGCCGCGAGGGTGCGAACCAGCTTGCCCGGCACCTCGTTGAGGGTGCGCGCGAGCTTGTCGAGCGGCGCCCGCATCACGGCCATCAGCATGCTGATGGCCTGCTCGCGCGTCGGCAGGCTCGCCAGCCGCTCGATCTCGGCGGCCGGCAGGAGCTGGCCGCCGATGGCGACGAGCTTGACGACCAGGTGCTCGTGCTCCTTGGCGAAGTCCTTGAGCACCCGCGCCGCCGCGCCCGGGTCCTCGAGGGAGAAGGCGAGCAGCAGGGGGCCGACGAGGCCCTCGCGCATGCACTCGTACTCCGTGCCCTCGAGGGCGCGCCGCGCCAGGGTGTTCTTGACCACCTTGAGGTACGCCCCGCCGTTGCGCGCCGCCACGCGCAGCTGGTTCATCTCCTCGACGGTCAACCCGCGGTACTCGGCAGCGATCGCCGAATGCGCGCTGGCCGCCACGGCGTTGACCTCGGCGACGATCGCCTTCTTCTGCTCCAGACTGAGCGCCACAGTCTCACCTCCTGCTGGGCGCGGGCCGCAGCCCGCGCCTGACAGGCCCACGGGCGCCGGGACGCGGCCCGGTCGCCCACCGGTTGCGGTGACCGTCGCCAGGCCTCTGCCAACCTGGTTCCGGGATCACCGTCTGCGCAGGCCGGGTCGCCCCGTTTGAGCCCGCGGCCCTCCGTGCGCCGCCGGCACCTGCGGTCTTCGACGGCCGCCGGCCCTCGCCGGCCGCCCGTCCGCCGCCCCCGCGCCCTGCGGCCGCCTCCCGCGGCCGGCGCCCGGGCGGCAAAACCGCCTCAGAGCGAAAGCGACGCTTGGTCGATGGGCACGCCCGGGCCCATCGTGGTCGAGAGCGTCACCTTCTTCATGTACTGGCCCTTGGCCGCCGAGGGCTTGGCCTTCTGCAGGTCGGCGAGCAGCGCCTGCAGGTTCTCCTTCAGCGCCTCGGGCTCGAAGTCCACCTTGCCGATGGTGGCGTGCACGATGCCGGCCTTGTCGGTGCGGTAGCGCACCTGCCCGGCCTTGGCGTTGCGCACGGCCTCGGCGACGTTGGGCGTCACCGTCCCCACCTTGGGGTTCGGCATCAGGCCGCGCGGGCCGAGGATGGGGCCGAGCTGGCCGACGATGCGCATGGCGGCGGGCGTGGCGATGACGACGTCGAAGTCGAGCTCGCCGCCCTTGATGCGCTCGGCCAGGTCCTCGAAGCCGACCACGTCCGCGCCGGCCTCCTTCGCCGCCTCGGCGTCCGCCCCCTGGGCGAAGACCGCCACGCGCACCTGCTTGCCGGTGCCGTGCGGCAGCACGGTGGCGCCGCGCACCACCTGGTCGGACTTGCGCGGGTCCACGCCCAGGTTCACGGCCACGTCCACGGACTCGCGGAACTTGACCGTGGAGCACTCCTTGAGGATGCGGATCGCCTCGTCGATCGGGTACTGGCGCCCGGGCTCGACCTTCTCCCGGATCGCACGCATGCGCTTCGAGAGCTTCGCCATGGTCACAGGCCCTCCACCTCGAGCCCCATGCTGCGGGCGCTGCCGGCGATGGTGCGCACCGCCGCCTCCATGTCCGCCGCGGTCAGGTCCGGCATCTTGGTGCGCGCGATCTCCTCGAGCTGCTCGCGCGTGACCTTGCCGACCTTGTCGGTGTTGGGGCGGCTCGAGCCCTTCTCGATGCCGGCGGCCTTCTTGAGCAGCACCGAGGCCGGCGGCGTCTTGGTGACGAAGGTGAAGCTGCGATCGCTGTAGACCGTGATCACCACGGGGATCGGCAGGCCCTGCTCCAGATTCTGCGTCTGGGCGTTGAAGGCCTTGCAGAACTCCATGATGTTGACGCCGTGCTGGCCCAGCGCCGGGCCCACGGGCGGGCTCGGGTTCGCCTGGCCGGCCGGCACCTGCAGCTTGATGTAGGCCTGTACCTTGCGTGCCATGTCCTCTCGCTCCCGCGGGTGCTAGCGCCTCGCGGCTCCCCGCTGCCGTGCTCCGCTCAGGCCTTCTCGACCTGGCTGAAGTCCAGATCCACCGGGGTGGAGCGGCCGAATATGGTCACCTCCACCCGCAGGCGGTTCTTGTCGTAGTCGACCTCCTCGACCACGCCGCTGAAGTCGTTGAAGGGCCCGTCGATGATGCGCACCACCTCGCCGGGCTCGAACAGCACCTTGGGCTTGGGCTTCTCGGTGCTCTCGCGCACGCGCGCGAGGATCGCCTCGGCCTCCCTGTCGGACAGCGGCGCCGGGCGGTCGCTGGAGCCGCCGATGAAGCCCATCACGCGCGGCACGTCCTTGACCAGGTGCCAGGTCTCGTCGTCCATCTCCATCTGGACCAGGACGTAGCCCGGGAAGAACTTGCGCTCGCTCTTGCGCTGCTTCCCGTCGCGCATCTCGACGACCTCCTCGGTCGGCACCAGGATCTCGCCGAACTTGTCCTCCAGCCCGGCGCGCTTGATGCGCTCCTCGAGCGAGCGCTTGACCTGGTGCTCGAAGCCCGAGTAGGTGTGCACGACGTACCAGCGCTTCGCCATCCGCCTCAGCCTCCCTGCCCCGTGAGCAGCTTCACCGCCCACAGCAGGAACATGTCCAGCAGCCACAGGAAGATCCCCACCAGGATCACCATGAGCAGCACCGCGAGCGTGGTCTGCAGCGTCTCCTGGCGCGTGGGCCAGACCACCTTGCGCACCTCGGCGCGCGCCTCGCCGATGAAGCGCCAGGCGCGGCGCCCCACGTCCGTCTGCGAGGCGATGCCCACGGAGACCGCTGCCACCGCCAGCAGCCCGGCGACGCGCAGCGCGAGCGGCTGCTCGCCGTACCAGTAGAAGGCGACCACGCCGCCGGCAAGCACGAGCACGGCCACGGCCAGCTTGACCGTGTCGAAGGTGTCGCCCGCCTGCGCCTTCGCCGTCATCGCCGCCTCCGCCCGCCGCGCGCCCTCCGCGCCACGGCGCCCGCGCGCCGCGGTGCCGCTCCGGCCGCGCCGGCCCTTCATGCCGCCCGCTCGCCGCCCGTGTGCCCGTGAGTGGCAGGCCAGGAGGGACTCGAACCCCCAACCTGCGGTTTTGGAGACCGCTGCTCTGCCAATTGAGCTACTGGCCTGCTGTGAACGATCCGTGCCGGGTGCGCGCCCTCAGCCCTCACTCGATGATCTTGGAGACGACGCCCGCGCCGACCGTCCGGCCACCCTCGCGAATCGCAAAGCGCAGCCCCTCCTCCATCGCAATCGGCGCAATCAGCGACACCGTCAGCTTCACGTTGTCGCCGGGCATCACCATCTCCACTCCCTCGGGCAGGTCCACCGCCCCCGTCACATCCGTCGTCCGAAAATAAAACTGCGGCCGATACCCCGTGAAAAACGGCGTGTGCCGACCACCCTCCTCCTTCGTCAGCACATACACCTCCGCCTCAAACTTCGTGTGCGGCGTGATCGTCCCAGGCTGACA
>WGBS01000044.1 GCA_015494165.1 Gammaproteobacteria bacterium
CTTCCTGATGCCCACCGGCGAGCTGCGCGGGCTGACCCCGGGCGCGCGCGTCGTGCCCACGGGCGCGCGGCTCACCGTGCCCGCCGGCCGCGGGCTGCTCGGGCGCGTCATCGACGGCGCCGGCCGTCCGCTCGACGGCGGCGGACCGCTCGCGGCCGAGGCGCGTGTGCCCCTCATGGGCCGCGCCATGGGGTTGATGGCGCGGCCGCCCATCCGCGAGCCCCTCGACGTCGGCGTGCGCGCCATCAACGCGCTGCTCACGGTGGGCCGCGGCCAGCGCCTCGGGCTCTTCGCCGGCAGCGGCGTCGGCAAGAGCGTGCTGCTCGGCATGATGACCCGCTACACGAGCGCCGACGTCACCGTGGTGGCGCTCATCGGCGAGCGCGGCCGCGAGGTCAAGGAGTTCGTCGAGGGGATCCTGGGCCCGGATGGGATGCGGCGCGCGGTCGTCGTCGCCACGCCCGCGGACCATCCCCCGTTGATGCGCCTGCACGGCGCCTGGGTGGCGACCGCGGTGGCGGAGTGGTTCCGCGACCAGGGCCTGGACGTGCTGCTGCTCATGGACTCGCTGACGCGCTTCGCGCAGGCACAGCGCGAGATCGGTCTCGCCATCGGCGAGCCGCCCGCGACCAAGGGCTATCCGCCGTCGGCCTTCGCGCGCCTGCCGCAGCTCGTCGAGCGCGCGGGCAACGCCGAGGGCGGCGGCTCCATCACCGCCTTCTACACGGTGCTCACCGAGGGCGACGACACGAACGACCCCGTCGCCGACGCCGCGCGCGCCATCCTCGACGGCCACGTGGTGCTCTCGCGCGAGCTCGCCGAGGCCGGCCACTACCCGGCGATCGACGTCGAGGCCTCCATCAGCCGCGCCATGACCGAGATCACCGACGAGGAGCACCGCGAGGCGGCAAGGCGTTTCCGCGAGCTCTACAGCCTCTACCGCCGCAACCGCGACCTCATCAGCGTGGGCGCCTACGAGCGCGGCAATGACCCGCGCCTCGACGAGGCCGTGGACGCCCACCCGCGCCTGCTCGCCTTCCTGCGCCAGGCGCAGGAGGAGCGCGTGGGCTTCGCCGAGAGCGTCCGCGCGCTCAGGGACTTGCTGGGCTCGCCGGGCCAGTGACGGAAGCCCGTCGCCGCCCGAACCCTCTCGGGCCCTTCAGGCCTGCGTCCTCGCGCCGCTAAAGGGTGCGCAGGGAGCCGCAACCGCTGGCACGGTTGCTGCTTGTGGAAGGGACAGGAAGGGCCGGCACGGCCCGGGAGGTGCGCGAGATGAACGCGGCCAGAAGGATGAGGTCCATCGCGAGCCTGGCGGCGCTCGAGGAGCGCAGCGCCGCGCGGGTGATGGCGGAATGGCGCCGGGTGCTGGCGCGCGAGCGCCGCAAGCTCGAGGAGCTGAGCGCCTATCGCGACGAGTACGCGATGCGCGCGCGCGGCGGCGGCGTCCTCTCGGGGCGCTCGCTGCACGAGCAGCGCGCCTTCGTCGCGCGCCTCAACCAGGCCATCGCCGAGCAGGCCCGGCGCGTGGCCGAGGTCGAGCGCGAGTATCGCGTGGCGGTGAGCGCCTGGGAGCGGCGCCGCAGCCGCACGCTGGGCCTGGAGAAGGTGGCCGAGGGGCACGAGGCGCGGGCGCGGGCCGCGGAGAGCCGCCGCGAGCAGGCCGAGAGCGACGCGCTGGCGCTGCGGCTCGCGCAACGCGACAGCGCCGCCTGAACGCAGCGGACGTCAAGCGAGATGACCGAACCCCAGAGCCCCGCCGCCGACCTGCTGCCGCTGACGCAGCCGCAGGCACAGCCAGCCGCTCCGGGATCCCCGGGCGCCGGCTCGATGCCGTCCGGCGCGGGCGGCGCCGCAGAGAACGGTGACGAGGCGGGCGGTCCCGCGTTCGCCGAGGTGCTCGCCGCGCGTCTGGCCGGCGCGGCCGCTACCACCGCGCCCGGTCCGGACCCCCTTGCCAACGCGGATTCCGGCGTGACCACGCCGGCCGCTGGGGGAAGCGGGGAGCCGCCGGAGGCGGCGGACGCGGAAGGCACGGAAGCCGCCGCCGACGGGACCAGCACGGCACCCGCAGGAGCGACGACGGCGGCGCAGGCGACGCTCGTTGCGGTGCAGGCCGTGGCGGCTGCGCCCGCCGGGCAGCCCGTGGCTTCCGCGCACGGGAGCGCGCCGGAGGAGATGGAAGAGGGCGCGCGCGGCGCGGGCGAGGCGGCGGGCGGAACGGGCACCGCAGGCCGGTACCTCGCGCGGGCGGGCCTTCCGGCGCAGGGAGGCGGAGCGGGCGCGCCGCTGCCGGCGCCCGCGCCTTCCGGCGGCGAGGCCCCGCCCGCCGGACCGGATGCCCTGGCCGCGGCCGAAGGCGTGCGGCATGCGGCGCGCAAGGGCGGGGGCCAGGCCGATGCCCCGGCGCCGGCGGCGGTCCGCGGCGCCGACCTCCCGACGCACCCGCCACAGCCGCCGCACGCGCTGCGCCCGACCGCCGACACCGCGCCGGCGCAGCAGGCCGAGCGCGCCCCGCTCGATACGGCCACGCCCGACTGGCCGGATGCGCTCGGCGAGCGCGTGGTGTGGATGGCCGGGCGCGGGAGCAGCCAGCATGCCACCCTGCGGCTCAACCCCCCGCACCTGGGCAGCGTCGAGGTGCGGCTCACGGTGTCGCCGCAGGACGGGCAGGCGAGCGTGAGCTTCCATGTGCAGCACCCGGATGCGCGCGAGGCGATCCAGGCCGCATTGCCGCGCCTGCGCGAGATGATGGCCGAGGCCGGCATGCAGCTCGCCGACGCCCAGGTCAGCCACCGCGAGCCGCATGACAGCGGCGCCGGGGAACAGCGGCACTGCCGCGACCGCGCCCCCGGCGGCGATGCCCCGGTGGCGGAGGCGACCGCCGCGGCCGCGCCGGCAGCGCCCCTCGCACGCGCCGGACTCCTCGACCTCTACGCCTGAGGCGCGGCTCCTTTCCCCCTGCCGGCTGCCTCCGCGGCCCCCGCACCGTCAAGCCTCCGACGCGCATGGCGCCGCCTGCGTGCACCCACTGCCTAACCCCCTGAACCGTGCCACTCCGCTGCGGTCTGCGCCGTGGCACACGTCTTGCTTCGATGGAAGCGGACCCCAGCCGGAGACGGAAGCATGGCGGACGACGACAAGGACCTGGCCGAGGAGGGCGGCAAGAAGGGCGGCGGCCGCGGCGGCCTCGTCACCATCCTCGTCGCAGTGCTGGTGGCGAGCCTGGTCGCGGGCGGCGGAACCTTCGCGGCCCTCTACTTCACGGGGGTGATCGGCGGCAAGGCGGATCACACCGCCGAGGACGCCGGCGAGGCGCAGGAGGACGAAGGCGGCGGGGAGGCCGAGGCCGAGGAGGAGGCGCCGCCCATCTACATCGCCCTCGATCCCTTCGTGGTCAACTTCGACAACCCGACGGTGGCGCGCTTCCTCCAGGTCAAGCTGCAGGTGATGACGCGCAGCCCCGAGGCCGCCAAGGCGATCGAGGAGCACATGCCGGTCATCCGCAACGCCCTCGTCATGCTCTTCAGCGGCCAGAAGTACGAGGACGTCGCCACGCGCGAGGGCAAGGAGCGGCTGCGCCAGCAGACGCTCGCCGAGATCCGCAAGGTGCTCGAGGAGCGCACGGGCGATCCCGGCGTGGAGGACGTCTACTTCACCGCCTTCGTGATGCAGTGACGCCATGGCGGTCAACGACGTCCTTTCGCAGGAGGAGATCGATGCGCTGCTGCACGGCGTCGACAGCGGCGACGTCGAGACCGGCCAGGACGAACCGCCCGAGGACGGTGTCCGCCCCTACGACTTCACCAGCCAGGACCGCATCGTGCGCGGGCGCATGCCCACGCTCGAGATGGTCAACGAGCGCTTCGCGCGCCACTTCCGCATCAGCCTCTTCAACATGCTGCGGCGCACGGCCGAGATCTCGGTGGGCGGCGTGCAGCTGCTCAAGTTCGGCGAGTACGTGCACCGCCTCTACGTGCCCACCAGCCTCAATCTGGTGCGCATCAAGCCCCTGCGCGGCACGGCGCTGTTCGTGATCGACCCCAAGCTCGTGTTCACGGTGGTCGACAACTTCTTCGGCGGCGACGGGCGCTTCCCGGCCAAGATCGAGGGGCGCGAGTTCACGCCCACCGAGACGCGCATCATCAAGATCGTGCTCGAGCACGCCTTCCGCGACCTGCACGAGGCCTGGGCGCCGGTGCTGCCGGTGGAGTTCGAGTATCTCAACTCCGAGGTCAACCCGCAGTTCGCCAACATCGTCAGCCCCTCCGAGGTGGTGGTGGTGAGCTCCTTCCAGGTGGAGCTCGACGGCGGCGGCGGCGAGCTGCACGTGACGCTCCCCTACTCGATGATCGAGCCCATCCGCGAGCTGCTCGACGCCGGCGTGCAGAGCGACCGCACCGAGGCGGACGAGCGCTGGGCGGAGGCGCTGCGCTACGGCGTGCGCGAATCGCTCGTCGAGCTCACGAGCACGCTGGTGGAGACCACGCTCAGCCTGCGCGAGGTCATGGAGCTCAAGCCCGGGGACATCATCACCGTGGACCTGCCGGAGGAGGTAGAGCTGCGCGCCGAGGGCGTGCCGCTGTTCCGCGGTGTCTACGGAATCGCCAACGGCAAGCACGCGGTCAAGATCACGGGGCGCGTGGAGCGCCCGCCGGAGCTGCGCACCTCGGTGCTCGCCCTGCCGGGCGTGGCGGGCGTGCAGCGCAGCCGGCAACAGAGCTGAGACGAGGAGCCCGCGATGAGCGACGAAGCGAACGGCAACGGCGAGGCGATCGGGAACGGCGGCGGCGACGTCGCCAGCGAGTGGGCCGAGGCGCTCGCCGAGCAGCAGGCGGCGAGCGAGGGCGGCCAGGCCGGGGACGGCACAGCCGGGGCCGAGGGGGCGGCCGCGGCCGATGCCGGTGCGGGCGGTGATGGCGACCGCCGCGCCGAATACGCCAAGGCCGCCTTCCAGGCGCTCGAGGCCGAGCCGGGGCGCGGCGACGGCGAGGACGTCAACCTCGATCTCATCCTCGACGTCCCGGTGACGCTCTCGATGGAGATCGGGCGCACCCAGATCAGCATCCGCAACCTGCTGCAGCTCAATCAGGGCTCGGTCGTGGAGCTCGACCGCCTCGCCGGCGAGCCCATGGACGTGCTGGTCAACGGCACCCTCATCGCCCACGGCGAGGTGGTGGTGGTGAACGAGAAGTTCGGCATTCGCCTCACGGACGTGGTCAGCCCCGCCGAGCGCGTGCGCAGGCTGCGCTGAGGGAGGGACGAGGGATGCGCGCGGCGGCGGCCCTGGCGATGGCAGCGCTTCCGGTGACGGCGCTCGCTGCGGACGCGGCACCGCCGGCGCCGGTGCTCGGCGCGGGCACGCTGCTGCAGGTGGCGGCCGCGCTCGGCCTCGTGCTGGCGCTCGTCGCCGGCGCCGCCTGGGCCCTGCGGCGCGTGGGCGGCGCGACGGCGGGCGGCACCGGCGCGGTGCGCGTGCTCGGGGGCGTCGCCCTGGGCACGCGCGAGCGCGCCGTGCTGGTGCAGGTCGGCGAGACGCAGCTCCTGCTCGGGGTCGCGCCGGGGCGGGTGCAGACGCTGCACGTGCTCGAGCGCCCGGTGGCCGTGGCGGCGCCGGGCGGCGGGGCCTTCGCCGGCCGCCTCGCCGCGGCCCTGCGGCGCGGCGCGGCCGCGCGGGAGGAGGGCTGATGGCGCGGCGCCGCCTCGCGGCCGTGCTCGGGCTGCTCGCCCTTGCGGCGGCCGGCGCGGCCGCGGCGGCGCCCGCCTATCCGGCGCTCACCGTGCAGGGCGCCGGCGGCACGCAGACCTGGTCGCTCAGCGTCCAGGTGCTGCTGCTCATGACGGCGCTGACCCTGCTGCCGGCCGGGCTCATGATGATGACCGCCTTCACGCGCATCGTCATCGTCCTCGCCATCCTGCGCCAGGCCCTGGGCACGGTGCAGACGCCCTCGAACCAGATCCTCATCGGCCTCGCCCTCTTCCTCACGATCTTCGTCATGTACCCCGTGCTCGACCAGGTCAACCGCGAGGCCGTGCAGCCCTACCTCGGCGACCAGATCGGCCTGCAGGAGGCGGCGCGGCGCGCGTCGGTGCCGCTGCGCCGCTTCATGCTGGCGCAGACGCGCGAGGAGGACCTGGCGCTGTTCGCCCAGCTCGCCGGGGTCGAGGCCGAGCGGCCCGAGGAGGTGCCCCTGTCGGTGCTGGTGCCGGGCTTCGTCACCAGCGAGCTCAAGACCGCCTTCCAGATCGGCTTCCTGATCTTCATCCCCTTTCTGGTCATCGACCTCGTGGTGGCGAGCGTGCTCATGTCGATGGGCATGATGATGCTCTCGCCCATGATCGTCTCGCTGCCCTTCAAGATCATGCTCTTCGTGCTGGTCGACGGCTGGGCGCTGGTCATGGGGGCGCTCGCCTCCAGCTTCTACACCTGAGGGCCGTGCGGTGACGCCCGAGACCGTGATCGAGCTCGGACGCCAGGCGCTCTACGTCACGGCGCTGCTCGCCGCGCCGCTGCTGCTCTCGGCCCTCGTGGTCGGTCTCCTGGTGGGCGTCTTCCAGGCGGCGACGCAGATCAACGAGATGACGTTGAGCTTCATCCCCAAGCTCCTGGTGCTCGCCCTGGCGCTGGCGGTGGCGGGGCCCTGGATGCTTCAGCTCATCACGGGCTTCACGCGCCGGCTGATCGAGTCCATCCCGGGGATGATCGGATGAGCGGCCTGGACGCCCTCGTCGTGGTCGGCGCGAGCTGGGTGGGGCCTGCCATGCTCGTGCTGGCGCGCGTGGGCGGCTTCCTCGCCGCAGTGCCCGTGCTGGGCACGCGCATGGTGCCGATGCGCATTCGTGCCGGCCTCGCCGTGCTGCTCGCGCTCGTGCTGCTGCCCGTCGCGGTGCCGGACCCCGCGGCCTGGCAGGGGCCGCCGTCGGCGCTCGCCGTGGCGGGCGAGGTGGTCCTGGGCCTCGCCATGGGCTTCGCCCTGCAGCTCGTCTTCGCCGCGCTCGTCTTCGGCGGGCAGGCGCTGGGTCTCGGCATGGGCCTCGGCTTCGCCTCGATCGTGGATCCCCAGAACGGCGTGCAGGTGCCGGTGGTGAGCCAGTTCTACGTCATCACGGCGGTGCTGCTCTTCTTCGCCATGAACGGCCACCTGCTGCTGGTCGAGCTGCTGGCCGAGTCCTTCCGTGCCCTGCCGCCCGGCAGCGGCGTGCTCGGGGCCGAGGCGGCCGGCACGCTCGCGCGCTGGGGCGCGCGCCTCATCGGCTATGGCGTGCTCGTGACGCTGCCGGCGGTCACGGCGATCCTCATCGTCAACCTCGCCTTCGGCGTCATCACGCGCGCGGCACCCCAGCTCAACATCTTCGCCGTCGGCTTCCCGGTCACGCTGCTGGTGGGACTGGCGGTGCTCGGGATCACCCTGCCGGTGCTGCTGCCGCGCTTCGGCGAGCTGCTGCTCGACGCCGCGGCGCTGGTGCGCGCCATCGGGAGCTGAGCGATGGCCGAGGACACGGGCCAGGAACGCACCGAACGCGCCACCCCGAAGCGCCTGCGCGAGGCGCGCGAGCGCGGGCAGGTGGCGCGCTCGCGCGAGCTGGGCTCGGCGGCGCTGCTCACCACGGGCGCGGCGACGCTGCTCATCGCCGGCGGCCACATGGGCGGGCGCACCGCCGCCCTCATGCGCGATGCGCTGGCGCTGCGCGGCGCCGAGCTCGGACGTCCCGAGGCCCTGCTCGCGCGCCTCGCCGAGGCGCTGGCGGCGGGCTATCTCACGGCGGCACCGCTCCTGGTGGTCGCGGTGGTCGCCGCCGTGGCGGCCACGCTCGCCGTGGGCGGCTGGGTCTTCAGCGCCCAGGCCGTGGCCTTCCGCCCCGAGAAGCTCGACCCCGTCAAGGGGCTCCAGCGGATCTTCTCGGTGCAGGGGCTGGTCGAGCTCGTCAAGGCCGTCGCCAAGTTCGCGCTGGTGCTCGCCGTCGCGGTCGCCGTCCTCGCCTGGGAGGCGCCCGAGATCCTGGGGCTCGCGCGCGAGCCGCTGCCGGCGGCGCTCGCGCACGCGGGCCGGCTGTTCGCCGTCACCTTCCTGCTGCTCGCGGCGGCGCTGGTGCTGGTCGCCGCCGCCGACGTGCCCTTCCAGCTCTGGAACCACGCGCGGCAGCTGCGCATGACGCGCCAGGAGGTCAAGGACGAGCTCAAGGACACCGAGGGCCGCCCGGAGGTGCGCAGCCGCATCCGCCAGATCCAGCGCCAGATGGCCCAGCAGCGCATGATGGCGGAGGTGCCGAGGGCGGACGTGGTGGTCACCAACCCGACGCACTACGCCGTCGCGCTGCGCTACGAGGAGGGCCGGCGCGCCGCACCCGTGGTGGTGGCCAAGGGCGCCGACCTCGTGGCGCTGCGCATCCGCGCGCTGGCGCGCGAGGCGGGCGTGCCGGTGCTGGAGCTTCCGCCGCTGGCGCGCGCCCTCTACCGCTCGACCGACCTCGGGCGCGAGATCCCGGCCGCCCTCTACGTCGCCGTGGCGCAGGTGCTCGCCTACGTCTACCAGGTGCGCGCCGCGCGCGCGGCGGGCGCCCCCGAGCCGCCGCCGCCGGCCGAGGTGCCGGTGCCCGAGGACCTCGCCGGCCCGGCCCCCGGGCGCGGAGGTGAGGCGTGAGCGCCGGCGCCGCCTCGCTCAGCCTGCGCGACATGGCCCGCAGCGGCCTCGGCGTGCCGCTGCTGCTGGTCATGGTGCTCGCCATGATGGTGCTGCCGCTGCCGGCGGTGGCGCTGGATGCGCTCTTCACCTTCAACATTTCCCTCTCGCTCATCATCCTGCTGGTCGTGCTCTACACCCTGCGGCCGCTGGATTTCGCGGTCTTTCCCACGGTGCTGCTCGTGGCGACGCTGCTCAGGCTCGCGCTCAACGTCGCCTCCACGCGCGTGGTGCTCCTCAACGGCCACACCGGAACCGACGCCGCGGGCCACGTCATCCAGGCCTTCGGCGAGTTCGTGGTCGGCGGCAGCTACGCAGTGGGGCTCGTCGTCTTCGTGATCCTCGTGATCATCAACTTCGTGGTCGTCACCAAGGGCGCGGGGCGCGTCTCGGAGGTCAGCGCGCGCTTCACCCTCGACGCCCTGCCCGGCAAGCAGATGGCGATCGACGCCGACCTCAACGCCGGCATCATCACGCAGGAGGAGGCCAAGGCGCGCCGCGCCGAGATCGCGCGCGAGGCCGACTTCTACGGGGCCATGGACGGCGCCAGCAAGTTCGTGCGCGGCGACGCCATCGCCGGCATCCTGATCCTGCTCATCAACATCCTCGGCGGCCTCGCCGTGGGCACCCTGCAGCACGGCATGTCGCTCGCCGACGCCGGGCGCACCTATACGCTGCTCACCATCGGCGACGGCCTGGTGGCGCAGATCCCGTCGCTGCTGCTCTCGACCGCTACGGCCATCATCGTCACCCGCATCTCGGCCGAGGCCGACGTCACCCAGCAGGTGCTCTCGCAGCTCTTCGGTCACCCGCGCGCGCTCGCCATCACGGGAGCGGTCATCGGCCTGCTGGGCCTGGTGCCCGGGATGCCCAACGCGGCCTTCCTCACGCTCGGCGGCGCGTGCGCCGGCGGCGCCTGGCTGCTCGCGCGCCGCGCGCGCGCCGAGCTGGTCGAGGAGCAGCCGCAGGTGGCGCAGCCCCAGCGCCCCGAGGAGCGCGACCTCTCCTGGGACGACGTGCAGCCGGTGGACATCATCGGCCTGGAGGTGGGCTACCGCCTGATCCCGCTCGTCGACCGCAACCAGGGCGGCGAGCTCATGGCGCGCATCCGCGGCGTGCGCAAGAAGCTCTCGCAGGAGCTCGGCTTCCTGATCCAGCCCGTCCACATCCGCGACAACCTCGACCTCGCCCCCAACGCCTACCGCATCAGCCTGCTGGGCGTGCCCGCGGGCGAGGGCGAGGTGCATCCCGACCGCGAGCTCGCCATCAACCCGGGCGAGGCGGCCGCGGGGCTCGACGGCATTCCGACCAAGGACCCGGCCTTCGGGCTCGATGCGGTGTGGATCGAGCCGGCGCGGCGCGAGGAGGCGCAGGCGCTCGGCTATACCGTCGTCGACCCCGCCACCGTCATCGCCACGCACCTGAGCGTGGTGCTGCAGGAGCACGCCGCCGAGCTGCTCGGGCACGAGGAGGCGCAGCAGATGCTCGACGTGCTGGCGCGCAGCGCGCCCAAGCTGGTCGAGGACCTCGTGCCGAAGGCGCTGCCGCTCGGCGTCGTGGTCAAGGTGCTGCAGAACCTGCTCGCCGAGGGCGTGCCGGTGCGCGACATGCGCACCATCGCCGAGACGCTGGCGGAGCACGCGCCGCGGAGCCAGGATCCCGACGCGCTCACGGCCGCCGTGCGCGTGGCTCTCGGACGCCACATCGTCCAGCGCATCAACGGGATGGCGGGCGAGCTTCCAGTGATCACTCTCGATCCCGCGCTGGAACAGCTCTTGCAACAGTCGATGCAGGGCGACGGCGGGCCGGTGCTGGAGCCCGGGATCGCCGAGCGCATCCACCAGGAGCTGGAGGCGCTCGCCCGCCGCCAGGAGGCCATGGGGCAGCCCGTCGTCCTCCTCGTCCCGCAGCCGCTGCGGGCCTGGCTCGCGCGCTGGCTGCGGCCGTCCATCCGGGGGCTGCACGTGCTCGCCTATCCCGAGATCCCGGACGGCAGGCAGGTGCGGGTGGTGGCGACCCTGGGGACGGGCGGCGGCCTGCCGCAGAAGGGCTAGCGCGGCGCGGCGGGGCAACCGGCACGGGAGAAGGGGAGCATGCGGATCAAGCGCTACTTCGCCCAGGAGATCAGGCAGGCCATCGCCCAGGTGCGCGAGGAGCTGGGCCCGGACGCCGTGATCCTCTCGACGCGCCGCACCGAGGGCGGAGTGGAGCTGGTCGCCGCCACCGACTACGACGAGGGGCTCCTGGAGCGCGAGCTCGCGACGCCCGCGGGCGGGCCGGCGGCACCGTCCGCGGCAGCGCCCGCGCCCGCCGCGGAGGGTCCCGCTCCCGCCGGCGCCGATGCGGGCGAGGGCACGAAGGAGCGGCGCGTGGTGTGGGCGCAGGACCCGGCCATCGTGCAGATGCGCGAGGAGATCCAGGCCCTGCGCGGGCTCATCGAGGAGGGGCTCTCGCGGCTCGCCTGGGGCGAGCTCGGCCGCCGCGCCCCGCGCCGCGTCGAGCTCCTGCGCCGGCTCGGTGCCCTGGGGCTTGCGCCCGAGGTGGCGGCGGCCGTCGCCGAGCGGGTGGGCGAGCAGGACGACGGCGAGCGCGCCTGGCGGCAGGCGCTCGCCGCGCTGGCGCGCATGCTGCCGGTCGCGGCCGACGACCTCCTCGACGAGGGCGGCATCGTCGCGCTGGTCGGCCCTACGGGCGTCGGCAAGACGACCACGGTGGCCAAGCTCGCGGCGCGCTTCGCGCTGCGCCACGGCCAGCGCTCGGTGGCGCTCGTGAGCACCGACGGCTACCGCGTCGGCGCCCACGACCAGCTCCTCACCTACGGCCGCCTGCTCGGCGTGCCGGTGCAGCCGGCGGCGAGCCGCGAGGAGCTCGGCCGCGTGCTGCAGGGGCTGCTCGACCGGCGCCTGGTGCTGATCGACACCGCGGGCATGGGCCCGCGCGACCTGCGGCTCAGCGAGGCGCTGGGCGCGCTCGCGGGCGTGCCCATGGTGCGCCGCTACCTGGTGCTGTCGGCGGCGGCGCACCCGGCGGCCCTCGAGGAGGCGGTGCGCGCCTTCGCGCCCGCCGGCCTCGACGGGTGCGTGCTGACCAAGCTCGACGAGGCCGGCACCTTGGGCGAGGCGCTCTCGGTGACGATCCGCCACCGCCTGCCGGTGGCCTGGCTCACGGACGGCCAGCGCGTGCCCGAGGACCTGCAGCCGGCGCGCGCCCACGTGCTGGTGAGCAAGGCCGTGGCGGCCGCGCGGGGCGCCGAGGCGGACGAGAACGCCCTCGCCGCCTCGCTCGGGAGGATGGCGGCCCATGCTGGGTGGTGAGCGCGGCATGGACCAGGCCGCGGGGCTGCGCAGCATGATGGCGCCGCGGCCGGTGCGCGTGATCGCCGTCACCAGCGGCAAGGGCGGGGTCGGCAAGACCAACGTCTCGGTCAACCTGGCGGTGGCGCTGGCGACCCTGGGGCGGCGCACCATGCTGCTCGACGCCGACCTGGGGCTCGCCAACGTCGACGTGCTCCTCGGCCTGCAGGTGCGCCACAACCTCTCGCACGTGCTCGAGGGGCGCTGCGGGCTCGAGGAGGTGATCGTCGAGGGGCCGGCCGGGGTGCGCATCGTCCCGGCCGCCTCCGGGGTGGCGCGCATGGCGGGGCTCTCGCCCGCCGAGCACGCGGGCCTGATCCGCGCCTTCAGCGACCTCGGCGAGTCGCTCGACGTCCTCGTCGTCGACACCGCCGCCGGCATCTCGGACAGCGTCATCGCCTTCACGCGGGCGGCACAGGAGGTCATCGTGGTGGTTTGCGACGAGCCGGCGTCCATCACCGACGCCTACGCGCTGATCAAGGTTCTGAGCCGCGACCACGGGCTCGAGCGCTTCCACGTGCTCGCCAACATGGTGCGCAGCGCGCCCGAGGGCCGCGAGCTGCACCGCAAGATGTCGGCGGTCACGGGGCGCTTCCTCGACGTCACCCTCCACTACCTGGGTGCGGTGCCCTACGACGAGCAGCTCCGGCGCGCGGTGCAGCGCCAGCGGGCCGTGGTCGAGGCCTACCCGCGCAGCCGCGCGGCCCTGGCATTCAAGAATCTGGCGGAGCGGGCCGATAACTGGCCAGTACCGCGGCAGCCGCGCGGACACGTGGAGTTCTTCGTGGAGCGGCTGCTGGGTGCGGGCCGGACGGACGGCCTGGAGGCGGCGTCATGAACGGGCCGGCCGCCTACGCCGCCGTCCAGCGGCTCGATCAGGAGAGCCTGGTGACGCGCTATGCGCCGCTGGTCAAGCGCATCGCCTACCACCTGGTCAGCCGCCTGCCGCCGAGCGTGCAGGTCGAGGACCTGATCCAGGCGGGCATGATCGGCCTGCTGGAGGCGGCGGCCCACTACGACCCGTCGCAGGGAGCGAGCTTCGAGACCTATGCCGGCATACGGGTGCGAGGCGCGATGCTCGACGAGATCCGGCGCAGCGACTGGACCCCGCGCTCGGTCCACCGCAAGGCGCGCCAGGTGGCCGAGGCCATGCGCGCCATCGAGCACGCCAAGGGGCGCGACGCGCGCGACGTCGAGGTGGCCGAGGCCCTCGGCATCGGTCTCGAGGAGTACTACCGCATCCTGCAGGACGCGGCCGGCTGCCGCATCTTCAGCCTCGACGAGGCGGACGGGCGCGACGAGCAGGGCGACCCCGCGGGCGGCGGCGACGACCCGGCGGCCGCGGTGGAGGACGAGGCCTTCCGCGCGGCGCTGGCCGAGGCCATCGCCTCGCTCCCGGAGCGCGAGCGGCTCGTCATGTCGCTCTACTACGACGAGGAGCTCAACCTGCGCGAGATCGGGGAGGTGCTGGGCGTGAGCGAGTCGCGCGTGTGCCAGATCCACGGTCAGGCCCTGGTGCGGCTGCGCGCGCGCATGGCGGACTGGACGCGGAAGGAATGACGGCGGTCGAGGAGGGCGAGCCTTGGACAAGAACATGAAGATCCTCATCGTGGACGACTTCTCCACGATGCGGCGCATCATCAAGAACCTGCTGCGCGAGCTCGGGTTCAACAACACCCACGAGGCCGACGACGGCACCAGCGCGCTGCCCATGCTCCAGAACGGGGATTTCGACTTCCTGATCACCGACTGGAACATGCCGGGCATGACGGGCCTCGACCTGCTCAAGGCGGTGCGCGCCGACCCCAAGCTCAAGGACCTGCCGGTGCTGATGGTCACGGCCGAGGCCAAGCGCGACCAGATCGTGGAGGCCGCGCAGGCGGGCGTCAACGGCTACATCGTCAAGCCGTTCACGGCGCAGACGCTCAAGGAGAAGATCGAGCGCATCTTCGAGCGCCTGGGCGCCACCGCCCAGGGGTGAGAAAGAACAAGAAGGGCGAGCGGAAAGGAGCGGGCAGTGGGCGAGGGGACGCATCCGGACGAGAAGGCCTGGCTCGAGCAGGCGCGAACGCTGGTGGCGCAGCTCGAGGCGGGCGAGAGCGAGGCGGCGCGCGCCACGCTCGACGAGCTCACGCGCATGCGCGAGTCGGACCTCTTCCGCGAGCTCGGCAAGCTCACGCGCGAGCTCCACGAGGCGCTCAAGGGCTTCCGCCTCGACGCGCGCATCGCCGAGGTCGCCGAGAAGGAGATCCCGGATGCCAAGGAGCGGCTCAACTACGTCATCAGCAAGACCGAGGAGGCGGCGCACCGCACCCTCGATCTGGTCGAAGGCGCCCTGCCCGTGGCCGAGCGCCTCGCCAGCGAGGGCGCGCGGCTCGCGGCGGACTGGGCGCGCTTCCGCGCGCGCGAGATGGACGTCGAGTCCTTTCGCGCCATGGCGCGCGCGCTCGACGCCTTCCTGCCGCGGGTGGCCGAGGACGCCGAGGCCCTGCGCGGGCGCCTGACGGAGGTGCTCATGGCGCAGGACTTCCAGGACCTCACGGGCCAGGTCATCCGCAAGGTCATCGCGCTCGTCCAGGAGGTCGAGCAGAACCTGGTCGAGCTGGTGCGCATCTCGGGCCAGCGCCTCGCCGCCGCCGAGGAAGGGCGGGCGGCGCGCGCCAAGGGCAACGGGGACGGGCGCGACGTCGCGGCGAGCGGACCGCACGTGCCGGGCGCCGACCGCGGCGACGTGGTCAGCGGCCAGGACGAGGTCGACGACCTGCTCGCGAGCCTCGGTTTCTAGCGGGAGGGAAGGGCGATGGCGATCGCGGCCGACGACGACATCCTGCAGGACTTCCTGGTGGAGGCGGGCGAGCTGCTCGAGCAGCTCGACGAGCAGCTCGTCGAGCTCGAGTCGCGGCCGGACGATCCGGAGCTGCTCAACGCCATCTTCCGCGCCTTCCACACGGTCAAGGGCGGGGCCGGCTTCCTGGGGCTGGAGCCCATGGTGGAGCTCTGCCACCGCACCGAGGACGTGTTCAACGTGCTGCGCCAGGGCGAGCGACGCGTCGACGCCGAGCTCATGGACACGGTGCTGAAGGCGCTCGACGGCGTCAACGAGATGTTCGCGCGCGTCAAGGCGGGCGAGGAGCCGCGGCCGGCGGACCCCGCGCTGCTGGAGGCGCTGGTGGCCCTCGCCCAGCCGGCGGGCGGCGACGGCGCGGGGGCCGCTCCGGCGAGCGCCGCGGCCGGCGCAGGGCAGGAGGGTGCCGCGGCGCAGGCGCCCGAGGCGGAAGCAGCGCCCGAGCCGGCCCCGCAGGAGCAAGGGGCTGCGACCGAGGCGGGCAAGGGCGGCGACGGCGACGAGATCACGGACGAGGAGTTCGAGGCGCTGCTGGACGAGCTCCAGGGCCGCAAGGCGGGCGCGGCGCAGGCGCCTGCCCCGCAGGAGGCCACTCCGCAGCCCGCTGCCGCAGAGGCCCGTGAGACCACCGCGGACGCCGGTCCGGAGAAGGTCGGCGGCGGCGACGAGATCACGGAGGAGGAGTTCGAGCGCCTGCTCGACGCCCTGCATGGCCCGGGCAGGGCCCCCGGGGCCGGCACGCCCCCGCCGGAGGCGGCCGCCGCGCAGGAGGGCGACCACATCCTCATCACGATCAGCGACGACGGCCGCGGCATGGACCCGCACGCGCTCAAGCGC
>WGBS01000045.1 GCA_015494165.1 Gammaproteobacteria bacterium
AGGGCGAGCGGTGCCGGTGCGGGCACGGCGGCGGCGCGCACCTCCGCCATCCAGGCGGCGACCGCCGTCTCGAGCTCCCGCCCGCCGACGGTCGTGCGCGTGACGAACTCGCGGCACGGCCCCGTCTCCCCGCGCACGGTGCGCTTGGGGGTCACCTCGTGGACCGCGCCGGTGTCGGGGTTGCGCCACTTCACGGTGCGGCCGTCCGGCGCCTGCTCCAGCACCTGGCCCGTGCAGTAACGGTCGGCCTCGTCCATGGTGCGGCCGATCTCGCGCCCGATGATGGCGCCGACGATGGCGCCGGCGATGGTCGCCGCGGTGCGGCCGTCCCCCTTGCCGATGCGCGAGCCGACGGCACCGCCGACGATGCCCCCGAGGATCGTGCCGACCACCTCGCGCTTGCAGGTGCCACGGCCGATGCCGACGTCGCGGTGCCCGGGCGGCACCTCGCGCACGATCACCTTCTCCTTGTGATGCTTGTGGCGGTAGCCGTGGGCGGGCGCCCAGGGCGGGGGGTCGGCCGGGGCCGGTGCCGCCACGAAGAGCGCAGCACCCAGGAGCGCAAGCGCCGTCAGCCGTCGTCTTGCAGCGGGCATGGTCGCCTCCTACGATGGCTCGTGCCTCGTGACCGCCACAGCTTAGCGCGCCGGTCCCCTCGGGCGACAGGGTGCCGGCGCCGGAAGGCAGGACATGGCCGACCGGGTGCCCCCTTCCGTGCTCGAGTGGCTGCGCCGCGCGCCGGAGCTGGCGCGCCTGTGCAGCCAGAACGGCTGGATCGACAACGACACGCTCGAGGCCGAGGTCGTCGAGCGCCTCGACGACGGCACGCTCGTGGTGGCGGTGACCTTCGAGGAGGTGGTGGTCGAGGCCGCGGGCTGCGTCGGCACCCGCGTGCCCTGCTACGGCCGCGTCCACGCGCGGCTCGACGCCTCCGGGCGCCTGCGCCAGGCGACCGTCGTCGGGTAGCGGGTCGGACCGGCGCGCTCCCGGCGTCCGTCCGCACGATGCGAGCCCGGTGTCGACGGGCTTTACAGTTCCTTGCGATTCCCGTGGCCCCCCGCGGGGGCGTCCCGCCGCCCGTGCTTGCAACTGGTTGTCCCGATTGAGGAAGTGGTGTCTGCATTCCGGCCGGAACGCCATTTGCTAATGAGCGGGACGAACCGCCGCAGACAGCGCGGCGTCGTCTCCTGACGTGCTGAGATTAGGGAGGGGAAACGAAGATGACGCGTTGGACCGATAGGCTCACGGGTGCCGGAACGGCCGCGCGCCCGATCCGCCGGGCTCCGCGCGCGGGCGCCCTGGCCCTGGCGGGTGCGCTGGCGCTGGGGGCGGCCGGCTACGGGGGAGAGGCCCGGGCGCTTGCGGTCACGGCCGAAACCGACCCGGCGGTCCTCGTCGGCAACATCCTCGGGCCGGGCATCACGCTGGTGGGCACGCCCACCTTCGCCGGGGGCGCCGTCCAGGCGGGCACCTTCACCGGCGGTGCGGGCTCGGTGGGCTTCGATGCCGGCATCGTGCTCTCCTCGGGCGACGTGACGCAGATCCCGGGTCCCAATGCGACCGGTCCGGAGACACTGGGTGCCGGGAACAGCTTTGACGACGATCTGAGCACGAATGTCGGCACGCCCGGGGACGCCGACCTGAACGCCCTGTCGGGCTTCACGACCTACGACGCCGCCGTGCTGGCCTTCGACTTCCAGTTCGGCGACGGCTCCGCCGGGGGCGACCTGTACTTCAACTTCGTGTTCGCGAGCGAGGAGTACATCGACTTCGTGGGCAGTGCGTTCAACGACGTCTTCGGCTTCTTCGTCGACGGCGTCAACATCGCCCTGGTGCCGGGGACGGCCGACCCCATCAGCGTCAACACCGTCAACCCGACGGCCAACGCCGCCTACTACGTCAACAACGTCGACAACACCGACGGCTTCCCGGTGGCCGGTCTCGATATCAAGTTCGACGGCCTCACCACGGTGATCACGGCCTCGCTCACGGGTCTCGGTCCCGGCGTCCACTCCATGAAGTTCGCCGTCGCCGACGCGAGCGACGGGATCCTGGATGCCGCGGTGTTCATCGAGGGTGGGACCTTCTCCAACGAGCCGCCGCCGACCGGCGTGCCCGCCCCGGCGACGCCGCTGCTGCTCGCCGCGGGCCTGCTCGGCGCCGGGGCGCTGCGCCGCAGGCGTCGCCCGGCCTGAGGGAAGCCCGTTCTCCGGAGCATGGCGGCGGCCGCGCCACGGCGCGGCCGCCGTTTCTTTTGGGCTTCCGGATCGAGCGGGCGTGGGAGGACGCTGCGGGCGGTTTCGCCAGCGCCGTGCGGCGCGGCGTAGAATGAGGCGATGGCTGCGCTGAGGTCGTGGGCGCTGGCGCTCGCGCTTGCAGGCGCGTGCGCTGCGGGCGCGGCAGAGGGGGCGCCCGCGCCCTATGCCGACGTCCACGTCCACTACAACTGGAACCAAGCCGAGACGCTCGGGCCGGAGGAGGCCGTCGCCCGGCTACGGGCGGCGGGGGCTGTGCTGGCGGTCGTCGCCTCGAGCCCGCCGGAGCTCGCCCTGCAGCTCGCCGGGGCGGGGCCCGGCTGGGTGCTGGCGCTCTGGAGCCCCTACGTCGATCCGGTGCGCCGTCACGCCTGGCATCGGGTGCCGGGGGTGCTGGAGGAAGCACGTGCGGCCCTGGCGAACGGGCGCTATGCGGGGATCGGGGAGGTGCACGTCGTCTCGGGCCTCGGGCCGCGCCGTGACGACCCGGTGCTCGAGGGGCTCCTCGCGCTGGCGGCACGGCACGGCGTGCCGTTCATGATCCACACCGAGGCCTCCGACTACCGGTTCTTCCTGCCCGTGTGCCGGAAGTGGCGCGAGGTGCGCTTCCTCTGGGCCCATGCCGGAGGCATCCTGCCGCCGGCGCAGGTGGCACGGCTGCTCGAGGCCTGCCCCAACGTATGGGCCGATCTCTCGGCGCGCGATCCCTGGCACTACGGCGGCCTCGTGGGGCCGGACGGAGCCCTGCGCCCCGGGTGGCGGCGCGTGCTGCTGCGTTTTCCGGACCGCTTCATGATCGGCTCCGACCCCGTCTACCCGGGCTACCAGATCCACCACTGGGACCGCCCCGACACGGGCTGGGACCTGCTCGGGCGGATCGTGCGCTTCCACCGCCGCTGGCTGCGGCACCTGCCGGCCGAGGTCGCGCGGCGCGTGCGTCTCGCCAACGCCCGGGCCTTCTTCGGCGTCGGGGGCCGTGCGGGATGAGCGCGGGCCTCCATCCGCGCGCCGCCGCGCTCGTGCGCGCGCTCGCCGACGGGCGCTTCCGCTCCGGCACGGAGCTCGCGCGCGCGCTCGGCATCAGCCGCACCGCGGTGTGGAAGCACGTCGAGCGCCTCGCCGCGCTCGGGCTCGAGGTGCACGCGGTGCGCGGCAAGGGCTACCGCCTCGCGCGCCCCCTGGAGCTGCTCGACGCCGAGGCGGTGCGCGCCGCCATGCCGCCGACCGCCGCCCGACGGCTCGCCGCGCTCGTCGTGCACGACGTCGTCGACTCGACCAGCGAGTGGTTGCGGCGCCAGCCGGGCGACGGCCCCGCCGCCTGCCTCGCCGAGTGCCAGACCGCCGGGCGTGGGCGCCGGGGACGGCGCTGGGTCTCGCCCTTCGGGGCGCACCTCTACCTCTCGCTGCGCTGGCGCTTCGAGGCGAGCCCCACCGCGCTCGCCGGCCTCAGCGTCGCCGCCGGCGTGGCGGTGGCGGAGGGGCTCGAGGCCTGCGGCGCGCACGGCGTGGGGCTCAAGTGGCCCAACGACCTCGTGCACGGCGGGGCCAAGCTCGGCGGCATCCTCATCGACGTCGCCGGCGAGGAGAGCGGACCCGCGGACGCCGTCGTCGGCGTGGGCGTCAACGTGCGCATGCCGGCGGGCGCGGCCGCGGAGCTGGACCAGCCGTGGACGGAGCTCGCCGCGCTCCCGGGCCCGCCCGACTGCTCGCGCAACCGCCTCGCGGGGCGCGTGCTGGGGGCCTTGGTCGGCGCCCTCGAGCGCTTCGCGGCGGAGGGGCTCGCTCCCTTCGTCGACGGCTGGGCGCGGCGCGACGCCGTCGCCGGGCACGAGGTCGAGGTGCAGGGCGCGGGCTGGACGCTGCGGGGGCGGGCCCTCGGGATCGACACGGGCGGGGCGCTGCTGCTCGAGACCGGCGAGGGCCTGCGGCGCGTCACCGCGGGGGAGGTGAGCGTGCGGGGCTGGCATGAGGCTGCTGGTTGACCTCGGCAACACGCGGCTGCGCTGGGCGGTGCTGGGCGAGGACGGCACGCTCGGGCGCCCCGCGGCGGTGGTGCACGGCGGCAGGGCACTGGAGCCGGTGCTGGATGCGGCCTGGTCGGGGCTCGCGGCGCCGCAGGCGGTGCTGGCCTGCGCCGTCGCCGGGGAGGAGGCCGCCGGCGCGCTCGCCGGCTGGTGCCGGCGCCGCTGGGGCGTGGAGGTGACGGCCGTGCGGGCGGAGGCCGAGGGCTGGGGCGTGCGCAACGCCTACCACGAGCCCGGCCGTCTCGGCGCCGACCGCTGGGCCGCCCTCGTCGCCGCACGCGGGCTGTTTCCGGACCGGCCCGTCTGCATCGTCGACTGCGGCACGGCCGCCACCGTCGACGCCCTCGCCGCCGACGGCGCCCATCTCGGCGGGCTCATCGCCCCCGGCCTCGGCCTCATGCGCCGCGCGCTCGCCGCGGGCACGGCCGGTGTGGCCGAGGCCG
>WGBS01000046.1 GCA_015494165.1 Gammaproteobacteria bacterium
CAGATGTGTATAAGAGACAGACCCCCGCCTCCCGCCTCTCCCGCTGCAGGTCGCGGCTAGAAGCTCCCACATGCATGGTGTGCGGCGCACGGCCCACGGTGAACCGTAACCTGTAACCTGCTCACCGCCTCCTGTGCCGTGCGCCGCGGCGCAGTGCGCGGCGGCGCTCCCGCGGCAGCTCGCGCCAGCGCCGGCGCAGCTCGCGGCGGCGCTCCGGCGGCAGGCTCCGGTACCAGCGGTAGCGACGCAGCAGCCGGCGGCGCTCCTCCGGCGGCAGCCGCCGCAGGCGGCGGAAGCGCTCGCGGATGAGCCGCCGGCGCTCCGGGGGCAGGCGCCGCCAGCGCTCGAGCTGGCGGCGGGCCCGGGCGCGCTCGGCCGGCGACATGCGCAGCCACCGCCGCGCGCCGGCGAGCAGCCGCCGGCGCCGCTCCGGCGGGAGCGTGTCCCAGCGTCCGCGCAGGCGCGCGAGCACGCGCCGCTCGGCGTCCGTGAGCGCCTCCCAGCGGGGCGCGCCCTCTTCCGCATGCGCGCGCGCCAGTGCCGCGAGCGGCAGGGCGAGCAGCGCGGCGAGCAGTCTCCTGCGCCTCATTGGGCGTCCTCCCGGCGCGGAGCGGGGTCCCCGTCCCGTCCCAGCAGCGAGAAGGGATCCACCCAGTCGCCGTCGTCGGTCTCCCAGGTCCCGAGGAACTCGAGCAGGGCCTCGTCCGGGGCCGCCTCGCCGTCCGCTTGCGCGGTCCCGGGCGCCCGCGCCTTCGCCGCCTCATCCGACGCCATCGCCGTGCTCCTCCTCCAGCCAGCGGTAGAAGTCCAGGTCCTCGATCAGCTCCAGCGGCTCGGCGGCCGTGAGGATCTCGATGTCCTCCACCGCCTCGGGTGGCGGTGCCGCCATTCGCCACGGCCGGAACAGGGCGACGCCCGCGACCGCCGCCGCGGCCGCCGCCACGGCGGCCGGCAGCAGGCGCAGGCGCTGCCGGCGCCCGCGCGCGGCCTCGACGGCGCGCGCCCGCGCCGCGGCGAGCCGCGCGGCGCGCGTCGCGGGCAGGCGGGCGGCGGCCTCGTCGAGCGCGGCCCGCACGCGCCGCTCCAGGGCCTCGTCACGCTCTGGCCCGCTCATGTCCCGCTGTCCAGCATGCGCCGCAGCGCGTGCACCGCGCGGCTGAAGTGCGTCTTGACGCTCCCCTCGGAGCAGCCCATCGCCGCGGCGGTCTCGCGCACGTCCAGCCCCTCCCAGGCGCGCAGCAGGAAGGCCTGGCGCTGGCGGTGGGGCAGCGCGCGCAGCGCCCGCGCCACGGCGGCGAGCGCCTGGTCGCGTGCGGCGGTGTCGTCGGGTCCGGCGCCCGTGTCGGGCACGCGCTCGAGCGGATCCCCGGGCGGATCGTCGGCATCCTCGGCCGGGGGGCGCTCGAGCCAGCCGAGCAGGCGCCGGCGCACGGCGCGGCGGCGGTGCCAGTCGCGGATGCGGCTGTCGAGGATGCGGTGGAAGAGCACCCGCCACTCCTCCGGGGGACGTTGGGCGTAGCGGCGCGCGAGCCCCAGCATGGCGTCCTGGACGATGTCCAGGGCCTCGTCGGCGTCCCCGGTGGCGAGCTCGGCGATCCGGAAGGCACGCCGCTCGACCGAGGCGAGGAAGCGGTCCAGGGCGTCGGCGCTGTCCAGTGCGTGCTCCTCATGGGCGGCGGGGCGCGGCGGGCGCCCGCGGGGCGGGCGGCCCTCCCTGGCCGGACCGGGCTCAGCGCCCGTGGCGGCGATGGTACCTATGATGGATGCGCTTGCCACGCCGGTCCAGGCGCGCGTTGATGCGGTCCCCACGGCGGTCCAGGCGGCGCTCGATGCGGTCGCCGCGGCGGTCGAGCCTGCGCTCGATGCGGTCTCCACGGCGGTCGAGGCGGCGCTCGATCCGGTCCCCGCGCCGGTCCAGGCGCCGCGCCAGCCCCACCCGGCCGGCCGCCTCCGCGCGCTCGGCGGCACGGTCGAGACGGGCGTCGATGCGCTCGCCGCGGCGGTCGAGGCGCGCGTCGATGCGTTCGCCCCTGCGGTCCAGACGGGCGTCGATGCGCTCGCCGCGGCGGTCGAGGCGTGCGTCGATGCGGTCGCCCACGCGGTCCAGGCGCCGTTCGGCACGCGCGCCCGGGTCGGCGGCGAGCGCCGGGGCGGCGAGGGCGGCGGCGAGGGGAAGGGCCGCTAGGGCGGCCACGATGGAGGCTCTCCGGGTCTTGTGCTTCGCCATCTTCGCGTCTCCTTTGTGGTCGTCCGGTCTCGTTCGGGCGGGCGTGGTCGCGCCCACCTTCACCCGAACAAACGCACGGGCGCCGGAGCGGTTGACACGGCCGCGCCCCGCGGGGCCGGAGCTGCGCTAGGATGGGCGGCCATGGGACCGCTCGCGGAGATCGACGAGGCGCTCGCCGGCTGGCTGGAGGCGCAGCCGGTCTTCTTCGTCGCCACGGCGCCGCTTTCCGCGCAGGGCCACGTCAACGTCTCGCCGAAGGGGCTCGACAGCTTCCGGGTGCTCGGCCCGCGCGAGGTCGCCTACCTCGACCTCACGGGCAGCGGCAACGAGACCGCCGCCCACCTGGCCGAGAACGGGCGCATCACGCTGATGTTCTGCGCCTTCGGGGAGGCGCCGGGCATCGTGCGGCTCTATGG
>WGBS01000047.1 GCA_015494165.1 Gammaproteobacteria bacterium
ATGCGGGCCGGCAGGCGGAAGCTCACCCACCCGCGCACCGCGCGCCGCCCCTCCGGGTCGTGCAGGGCCAGCGCGCACCACTCGACGAGGCGCTCGATCAGGGCGGCGTTCGCGCCCTCGTTCTCGAGCAGCGCGAGCCCGAACCGGGCCACGGCCAGCTCGCCGTCGGCGGCATCGAGGCCCGCCCCGCGCAGCTCGCCCTCGAGCCAAGCGTCGAGCTCGGCGAAGCGGTGGCGGAAGGGCGGACGCAGGCGCCGCGCGCGCCGCAGCACGTACTGCTCCTTGAAGCGCGCCACCGCGTTCTCGGCCAGCGTCGCGGCGCGCGAGGCGGCGAGCTCGGCCTCGATGCCGAACAGCCAGGCCACGAAGCCCTCGACGTGCGGGGCGAGCCGCAGCAGCAGCTCGCTGGTCGTGCGGTCGCGCTGCGGCTCCGGGCCCTGGCGGTAGCGCGCGAGCGCCTCTGCGAGCGCGGGCTCGTCCCGCGCCAGGCGCTCGCGGAAGGCCTCGTCGAGGCGCGCCAGCCCCTCGGCGGTGCGCAGCGCGCCGTAGTCCAGACCCAGCGCCTCGAGGCCGGGAAACCGCACCTGGCTCATGGAAGTCTCCGCCGACGGCCGGCGCACCATGCTACCAGCCGCCGCGGGCGCGCGCAGTCGCGCCCGCGGCCCGCTCAGGCCGCCCCGCCCTCGTTGGCGACCCCGTGCGGGACGTGGCCGGTGGGCACGCGGCCTGCGGCCGACTCGCAGTGGACCCGCTGGTCGTCGAAGAAGATGTCGGCCCCGAAGGCCTCGAGAAAGGCGGCCTTGTCGAGGCCGCCGAGGAACAGCGCCTCGTCGATGCGGATCTTCCACGCGCGCAGGGTGCGGATGACGCGCTCGTGCGCCGGCGCCGAGCGCGCCGTCACCAGCGCCGTGCGGATGGGGCACTCGTCGGGCGGGAACTCCGACTGGAGGCGGTTGAGCGCGGCGAGGAAGCCGCGGAAGGGCCCGCCCGGGAGGGGCTCGCGCGCCGCGGCGCGCTCGGCGCGGCTGAAGGCCTCGAGGCCCTCGCGCTTGTAGACGCGCTCGGCGACGTCGGCGAAGAGCACCGCGTCGCCGTCGAAGGCGAGGCGCACGACCTCGTCGTCCGCACCGCGGGGCCCGCGCCCCGGCAGGATGGTGGCCGCCGCGAAGCCTGCGTCGAGCGCGCGCCGCACGTCGCCCGGATCGGCCGAGAGAAAGAGGTTGGCGCCGAAGGGGCGCACGTAGCGGTAGGGCGATGCCCCGCCGGAGAAGGCCGCGCGCGTGATGGCAAGCCCGTGGTGCTCGATGGAGTTGAACACCCGCAGCCCCGTGTCGGCGCTGTTGCGCGAGAGCAGGATCACCTCGACCACGGGGCGGCCGAGGCGCTCGTTGAGCGCGAGGAGCTTGCGCACCAGGGGGAAGGCGACCCCGGGCTCGAGGGGGTCGTCCTCGTGCTCGATCTGGTAGCGGCAATAGGCCTCGACGCCCTGCTCCTCGAAGACGCGGTGGCTCTCCTCGAGGTCGAAGAGGGCGCGCGAGGAGATCGCCACCACGAGACGGTCCTCGAGCCGCTGCGGCATCTACCCTTCCTTCCGTGTGGATGTGCGGCGCGCATCGCGCCGCTACAATGCCCGCAACCATTCTCGCACAGGAACCCCTGCCCGTGAGCACCACCGAGACCGCCCACGAGGGCGCCTGCTGCGCCGCAGGCGGCTCGCTCCGCCGCGGCGGAGCGCCGGCCGAGGTCGTCCTCGTCAGCCCCTACGAGATCGGGCGCCAGCCCTTCGCGCTCGCCCATGCCGCGGCGTGGCTGCGCGAGGCGGGCCTGAAGGTCGACTGCGTAGACCTCGCCGTCGAGCGGCTCGACCCCGCGCGGCTCGCGGGCGCGCGGCTCGTCGCGCTGCATCTGGCCATGCACACGGCCACGCGCCTCGCGGCGGCGGCCCTGCCCCTCATCCGCGAAGCGGCACCGCAGGCGCACCTGTGCGCCTTCGGTCTCTACGCGCCGGTGAACGCGGACTACCTGCGCGGTCTCGGCGTCGAGACCATCCTCGGCGGCGAGTGCGAGCCGGACCTGCTCGCGCTGGCCCAGGCCTGCTGCGGCGAGGGACCAGCGGAGGGGGCGGTTGCGACGGAGCCGCACGTGCGGCTCGAGCGCGTGGCCTTCCGCGTGCCCGCGCGCGACACCCTGCCGCCGCTCGAGCGCTACGCGCGCCTGCTGCTCCCGGACGGCGGCGAGCGCGTGGTCGGCTTCGCCGAGACCACGCGCGGCTGCAAGCACCTGTGCCGCCACTGCCCGGTGGTGCCCGTCTACCGCGGGCGCTTCTGGGCCATCCCGGTCGAGACGGTCCTCGCCGACGTCGCCCAGCAGGTCGAGGCCGGCGCCGAGCACATCTCCTTCGGTGATCCGGACTTCCTCAACGGCCCCACGCACGCCCTGCGCGTGGCGCGCGCCCTGCACGCGCGCTTCCCGCATCTCACCTGGGACTGCACGATCAAGATCGAGCACCTGCTGCGCCACCGCGCGCTGCTGCCGGAGCTGCGCGCGCTCGGCTGCCTGTTCGTCATCTCGGCGGTGGAGGCGGTCGACGACGCCATCCTGGCACGGCTCGACAAAGGCCACACGGCGGCCGACTTCGAGCGCGCAGTGGCGCTCATGCGCGGGGCCGGGCTCGCCCTCGCCCCCACCTTCGTCCCCTTCACGCCCTGGACCACGCTGGAGGGCTATCTGGAGCTGCTCCGGCGGCTCGTCGCCCTGCGCCTGGTCGAGGCCGTGGCGCCGGTGCAGCTCGCCATCCGCCTCCTCGTGCCCACCGGCTCGCGCCTGCTCGAGCTCGACGACCTGCGCCCGCATCTCGGGCCCTTCGACCCCGCCCTCCTCGGCCACCCCTGGCGCCATCCGGACCCGGCAGTGGACGCCCTGCAGCGGCGGGTGCAGGCCTGGGCGGCGGAGGCCGAGCGCCGGGGGCTCCCGCGGCGCGAGGCCTTCGCCGGCATCTGGCGCCTCGCCCACGAGGCCGCCGGGCGCACGCCGCCGCCGCTGCCGGAGGACCTGGGCGAGCCCGTCCCGCGCCTGTCCGAGCCCTGGTACTGCTGCGCCGAGCCCACCGAGGACCAGCTCGCCGGCCTCTGAGCGCGCCCGGGCGGGATGCACGGGGGGGGCGCGGCGTGGGACAATGGGCCGCGCCGGCGGAAAGCGAAGCACACGATGGCGACCGGGCAGACGGGGGAGACGGGCGATCCCTTCCTCACGGCGTGGAAGGGGAGCTTCACGGGCATCCTGCGGTGGCCGCAGCTCGAGGCGCTGTGGGCGCGGGTGCGCGCCCGTGCGCACGAGGGCTGGTACGTGTACGCCGTCGGCGAGGCGCCGCCGACGACGCCGGCCGAGCCCGGCGAGCTCGACACCTTCCTGACGGAGATCGACCGCCTGCTGCGCAGCGAGCATGCGGAGGACTTCTGCGGGATCGTCTACGCCGACGATCCCGAGCACCCGACCCTGATCAAGATCTACGATCCGAACAACCTGGGTATGGTCTGCGGCTCGAGCGCGCAGCCGCCCCTGCCGGGGTGGGTGCTCTCGACGCTGCCGCCGAGCGACCTGCGGGCGGCGATGCCGCCGCCGGCGGGACGGCGCCGCTGGTGGCGGCGCATCTTCGGCCGCGAGCGCGCCTGAGCGCCGCCGCGACCCCCTCTACGGAGCGCGCGAACGAGACAGAGACTGGTTGGCGACGAACGAGCGAGGAGGCCCCTGCATGAGCGAGGAGAAGGTCTATCCGGTGCCACCCGAGGTCGCGGCGCGCGCCTGGATCGACGAGGCGCGCTACCGCGAGATGTACGCCCGCTCGCTCGAGGACCCGGAGGGCTTCTGGGCGGAGCAGGCCCGGGAGTTCGTCACCTGGCACCGCGAGTGGGACCGCGTCCTCGACTGGGACTACACGCGCGCCCACATCCGCTGGTTCGAGGGCGCCCAGCTCAACGCCTGCTACAACTGTATTGACCGCCACCTGGAGACGCGCGGCGACCAGACCGCCATCATCTGGGAAGGCGACGACCCCGCGCAGGACCGGCGCATCACCTACCGCGAGCTGCACGAGCAGGTCTGCCGCTTCGCCAACGCACTCAAGGCGCGCGGCATCGGCAAGGGCGACCGCGTCTGCATCTACATGCCCATGATCCCGGAGGCCGCGGTGGCCATGCTCGCCTGCGCGCGCATCGGCGCCATCCATTCGGTGGTCTTCGGCGGCTTCTCGCCCGAGGCGCTCAAGGACCGCATCCTCGACGCCGACTGCTGCGCCGTCGTCACCGCCGACGAGGGCGTGCGCGGCGGACGCCGCGTGCCGCTGAAGGCCAACACCGACGAGGCGCTGCGGCACTGCCCCAACGTCCACACCGTGTTCGTGGTGCGCCGCACCGGAGGCGACATCGCCTGGCACGAGGGCCGCGACGTCTGGTATCACGAGGCCGAGGCGGCGGCCTCCGCCGAGTGCGAGCCCGAGGTGATGGACGCGGAGGATCCCCTCTTCATCCTCTACACCTCGGGCTCGACCGGAAAGCCCAAGGGCGTGCTCCACACGACCGGCGGCTACCTGCTCTATGCCGCCATCACCCACAAGTACGTCTTCGACTACCACGACGGCGACGTCTACTGGTGCACCGCCGACGTGGGGTGGATCACGGGACACAGCTACATCGTCTACGGACCGCTCGCCAACGGCGCCATCACGCTCATGTTCGAGGGCGTGCCCACCTGGCCGAGCCCCTCGCGCTTCTGGGAGGTGGTGGACAAGCACCAGGTGAACATCTTCTACACCGCGCCCACCGCCATCCGCGCGCTCATGCGCGAGGGAGACGAGCCGGTCAAGCGCACCTCGCGGAAGAGCCTGCGGCTGCTCGGCAGCGTGGGCGAGCCCATCAACCCCGAGGCGTGGGAGTGGTACTACCACGTCGTCGGCGAGGGCCGCTGCCCCATCGTCGACACCTGGTGGCAGACCGAGACCGGCGGCATCCTCATCACGCCCCTTCCGGGCGCGACCCCGCTCAAGCCGGGCTCCGCCACGCGGCCCTTCTTCGGCGTGGAGCCCGGCATCGTCGACGACCAGGGAAACCTCCTCGAGGGCCCGGCCTCGGGCAACCTGGTCATGCTGCGGCCCTGGCCAGGCCAGATGCGCACCGTCTACGGGGACCACGACCGTTTCTACCAGACCTACTTCAGCCAGTTCCCGGGCAAGTACTTCACGGGCGACGGCGCACGGCGCGACGAGGACGGCTATTACTGGATCACGGGGCGCGTGGACGACGTGCTCAACGTCTCGGGCCACCGACTCGGCACGGCCGAGATCGAGAGCGCCCTGGTGCTCCACCCCAAGGTGGCGGAGGCCGCGGTCGTCGGCTTCCCCCACGAGATCAAGGGCCAGGGCATCTATGCCTTCGTGACCCTGGTCAAGGGTGCCCAGCCCTCCGACGAGCTGCGCCAGGAGCTGATCGAGCTGGTGCGCAAGGAGATCGGCCCGATCGCCAAGCCGGACGTCATCCAGTGGGCTCCCGGCCTGCCCAAGACCCGCTCCGGCAAGAT
>WGBS01000048.1 GCA_015494165.1 Gammaproteobacteria bacterium
GCCGGGCGCGCGCGGCTGCTCACCTTCGACATGGGCGGCACCTCGACCGACGTCGGTCTGGTGGCCGACGGCGAGATCCGCCTCACGGGCGAGGGTCGCATCGGGCGCTTCCCGGTGGCGCTGCCCATGGTCGACATGCACACCATCGGCGCCGGCGGCGGCTCCATCGCGCGCGTGGACGCGGGCGGGATGCTGCACGTGGGCCCGCAGTCGGCGGGCGCCGATCCCGGGCCCGCCTGCTACGGCCGCGGCGGGCGCGAGCCCACCGTGACCGACGCCAACCTCGTGCTCGGGCGCCTGCGGCCCGAGGCCTTTCTGGGCGGCGCCATGCGTCTCGACGCGGAGGCGGCGCGCGCGGCGGTGGCGCGCGTGGCCGGGCGCCTCGGGCTCGGGGTGGAGGAGGCCGCGCTCGGCATCGTGCGGCTCGCCAACGAGTACATGGCCCGGGCCCTGCGCGTGATCTCGGTCGAGCGTGGGGTGGACCCGCGCGACCACACCCTCGTCTCCTTCGGCGGCGCCGGCGGGCTGCACGTGTGCGCGCTCGCCGAGGCGCTCGGCATGCGCGAGGCGCTGGTGCCCGTGCACGCGGGCGTGCTCTCGGCGCTCGGCATGCTGGCCGCCCCGCGCACGCGCCGGCTCTCGCGCACGCTGGCGCTCGGCCTCGACGGGATCGACCGCGCCGCCGTCGAGGCGGCCTTCGCGGCGCTCGAGGCCGAGGGGCGCGCGGCGCTCGCGCGCGAGGGGCTCGCGCCGGAGGCGCTCGCCTGCGAGCGCTTCGCCGACCTGCGCTACGCGGGCCAGTCCTACACCCTCACGGTGCCCTGGCGCGATGCCCAGCAGGCGGCCGCCGCCTTCCACGCGGCGCACCGCGCCCGCTACGGCCACGCGCTCGACCTGCCCGTGGAGCTCGTCAACGTGCGCGTCGCGGTGCGGGGCCCGACGCCGGCGCTTGCGCTCGCCGAGGCGCCGCGCGGCGGCGCGCCCGCGCCCGCGGCGCGCGTGTCCGTGCATGGTGCGGGCGAGGCCGTCCCCGTCTGGGAGCGCGCGCGCCTTCCCGCGGGCTTCGCCTTCGAGGGTCCCGCGCTCGTGACCGAGACCGTCGCCACCACCTGGGTCGCCCCGGGCTGGCGCGCGCGCGTGGACCGCTGGGGCAACCTCCTGCTCGCGCGGGGCTGACCCACGATGTACGAGCGGCTTCCGGACGCGGCCGGTTGCGGTGAGGGAGACGAGAGACGCGGGTCGGGAGGCGAGAGGTGGTGCGCGCTCCGCGCGCGGCCATCTTCATTTCCCGTCTCCCGTGACCCGACTCCCGCTGCTCCCGCATCGGGCAGAGGCGAGAGACGGGAACGGGAGACGGGTATCGGGAAACGGGTATCGGGAGACGAGGGTTGGTGCGCCCTTCGGGCGCGGCCGTGACCGCCTGCGGCGGTGGACGCGGGAGGCGGGTATCGGGAGACGAGGGGTGGTGCGCGCTCCGCGCGCGGCCTTTTGATCTTCCCGTCTCCCGTAACCCGTCTCCCGACCACTCCACGAATGTGGGCGCGGCTTCCAGCCGCGATTCTTCAGCCTCACTCCGGCCGGGGTCGCGGCAGGATGCCGCTCCCAGAATCGGAGGGTGCTGTGGTCGGGGCTGGAAGTCCCTCCCACAGGCGGGGTACCGGTTACGGGCTACGGTTCAGAGTGCCCTGTACACCGTGACCTGCCACCCGTCTCCCGCCTCCCGTGCACTACAGCGGCTGAGGTTCAGGCGGCGCCGACTGTGCGCTGCACCTCGCGCGCCCAGTCGAGCGCCTCGAGATAGGCGTCGCGCACCGCCTCCGGGCGCAGGCCCGGGCAGCAGGCGCGCTCCCACTCGGCGTGCTCGTAGCGCAGCACGCAGTCGAGGATGGCGCCGACCGGGCCTTCGCGGCGCGCGAGGGCCGCGGCGACCTCGTCGGCCAGCGGCAACTCCTCGAGCAGCTCCTCCATGGGCTGGTCGAGGAGGGCGTCGAGCACCGAGAACAGCCCCGCGGTGAAGGCCGCCTGCGGGTCGGCGCGGCCGCTGCGCGCGGCGAGCAGCTCGCACATGCGCGCGCGCACCAGCGCCAGCGTCATGAGCTCCGAGGGCTTGCCCTCGATGCGCGCCATCGCCAGCACGCTCGCCAGCGCCCGCAGCTGGCGCGTGCCGAGAACGAGGATCGCCCGCCGCAGCGAATCCACGCGCGTGCGCAGCCCGAACCAGGGGCTGTTCACCAGCCGCACCAGCCGGTAGCCGAGCGCCGCGTCGGCGCCCACCAGGGCCTCGAGGCGCTCGGCCGTGGTGCGCGGGTCCTGGAGCTCGGCGAGCAGGCGCAGCACCGCCATGCGGTTCGGCGGCGGACGGCGGCCCTTGACCACCTCCGGACGGCAGAAGAAGTAGCCCTGGAAGTAGTCGAAGCCGAGCTCGCGGCAGCGCCGGAACATGGCCTGGTCCTCGACCTTCTCGGCGAGCAGGCGGCGGCGCGGATCGCGCAGCCGCGCCACGTGCTCGGCGAGCGCCTCGGCGCTCAGCGCGAGGACGTCGATCTTGATGATGTCGGCGAGGTCCACCAGCGGCTTCAGGCGCTCGTGGAAGATGAAGTCGTCGAGCGCGATGCGGTAGCCCTTGCGCGAGAGCTCGCGCACCGCCGCGACCACCTCCTCGTCCACCTCGATGTCCTCGAGCACCTCCAGCACCACGCGCTCGCGCGGCAGCCCGAGCTCGGGGAAGGCCGTGAGAAAGGCGCGGGTGAGGTTGATGAAGGCGAGGCGGTCGCCCACCAGGCGCTCGAGGCCGATCTCGAGGAAGGCGTTGACGAGCACCTGCGAGGTCGCCCGGTCGCCGTCGACGGGACCGGCGCGGTTGCCGTCGCCGCCGCGGTAGAGGAGCTCGTAGCCGATCACCCGCAGCTCGCGGTCGTAGATGGGCTGCCGTCCGATGAAGACGTTGGGCGCGAGCGCGGGGGCGGCCAGTGATCTCTCGGACATGCTCGTGCGTCCCGGGGCGGGGTGCTCGCGACACCATACCGCGCCGCGCGCCGCGGGGACAGTTCCGGGCGCGTGCGGCCGGTGCCGGCCGACGGGCGTCGGTGGACGCCGCCCGGGGCATGGACTATAGTCATCGGGCGCCAGCCGATCTACGACCGCGAGCTGCGAGTGATCGGCTACGAGCTCCTCTACCGCGGCGGCGACGGCAACCGCGCCGGTCCC
>WGBS01000049.1 GCA_015494165.1 Gammaproteobacteria bacterium
ACAGGCTTCCAGTCAGCGGCTCGCACGGCCGGTGGCGCATGGCGTGCGAGCCGCTGACTGGAAGCCGCAAACCGCAGCCCGTCCACCGAGCTCTGAGCGGGCGCGCGGCGGCGCGCCCGCTCAGAGCTTCTTGTGCGAGCCGTCGCAGAAGGGCGGGTCGGCCGTGCGCTTGCAGCCGCACAGCCACACCTTGCGCCGCTCGGTGAGGGTGAACTCGAGCGGCTTGAAGGGCGTGTCCTTGTGCGAGCCGTCGCAGAAGGGTTGCGTCTTCGAGCGGCCGCAGGCGCACCACCAGTAGGTGCCGGGCTCGAGCTCGACCTCGTACGGCCCTTTCTTGGGCATCTCCGGTTCGGCCATTATGCTTGCCTCCTCGCGCGCGGCCCGCGCCCCCAATGCCGCCGTCCGAGTTTCAATGTAGCGCCGGCACGGGCGGCGCGCCAGCGCCGCGCGGGACCGCCATGACGACGCCCAAGCTCGAAGCGCTCGCCCTCGCCGTCCGCCACGTCGGGCCGCTGTCGCTCGCGCTGGCCGACGGGGCCTGCGCCGGGCTCACGGGGCCCTCGGGCGCGGGCAAGACGCTGCTGCTGCGCGCGCTCGCCGACCTCGAGCCGCACACGGGCGAGGTGCGCCTCGACGGGCGTCCCGCGTCCGCCTTCCGGCCCCACGAGTGGCGCCGGCGCGTGATGTGGGTGCCCGCCGAGCCCGGCTGGTGGGCCGAGACCGTGGGCGAGCACCTGGACGGCGCCGACGACACGCTGCTCGCCCGCCTCGGCTTCGGGCCCGAGGTGCGCGGCTGGAGCGTGCGGCGGCTCTCGAGCGGCGAGCGCCAGCGGCTGGGGCTGGCGCGCGCGCTCGCGCGCGGGCCCGAGGTGCTGCTGCTCGACGAGCCCACGGCGAGCCTCGACGCGCGCGCCCGCGACGCGGTCGAGGCCCTGCTCGCCGAGTGGCTGGTGCCGGGGCGGGCCATCCTCTGGGTGAGCCACGACCTCGGCCAGCTCGCGCGCGTGGCCACGGCCCTGTGGCGGCTTGAGGGCGGCCGGCTGCGTGAGGCGGCGCCGTGACCGTGATCCCGCTCTCGGCCCTCGACCTCGCGCTCGCCGCGGCGCTGGTGCTCGCGCTCGCGGGGCTCGCCTGGATCGGGCGCCTGGGCGTGGCGGGCACGCTGCTCGTGGCCGCCGCGCGCACCACGGTGCAGCTCCTGCTCGTCGGCCTGGTGCTCAAGGCGGTCTTCGCGCGTGCCGACCTCCTCTGGGTCGGCGGCCTGGCGCTGGTGATGCTGCTGCTCGCCGGGCGCGAGGTCATGGCGCGCCAGGGTCGGCGCTTCCGCGGGCCCTGGGGCTACGCCCTCGGCACGCTCTCCATGTTCCTCTCGTCCTTCGCCGTCACCGTCTTCGCCCTCACCGCGGTCATCGGCAACTCCCCGTGGTACGAGCCGCGCTACGCGATCCCGTTGCTCGGCATGCTCCTCGGCAACACCATGAACGGCGTCGCCATCGGCCTCGACCGGCTGACGGCGGGGGCGGCGGAGGCGCGCGCGGCGATCGAGGCGCGGCTCGCCCTCGGCGCGCGCGCCGCCGAGGCGGTGGCGCCGCTCGCGCGCGAGGCGGTGCGCGCGGGGCTCATCCCCATCGTCAACGCCATGTCCGCGGCCGGCATCGTCAGCCTGCCGGGCATGATGACGGGCCAGATCCTGGCCGGGACGCCGCCGATGGAGGCGGTGCGCTATCAGGTGCTGATCATGTTCCTGATCGCCGCCGGCACGGGCTTCGGGACGCTGGCCGCGGTGCGGCTCGCCGCCCGCCGGCTGTTCGACGCGCGCGAGCGCCTGCGCCTCGACCGGCTGCGCTGAGCCGAGCAGTGCGCTTGCGGCCGCGGGCGCGCTCGGGCAAAGTCGGCCGGGGCGGCAGCGGTGGCCGCGACGGCAGGGAGGAGACGGGAATGCGAAGGACCGGCGTGGCGGTGGTCGTGGGCGCAGTGGCGGCGATGGCGGGGCTGCTCGCCGCGGTGTGGTGGCAGGCGGCCGGCACCCGCGGAGACGCGGCGGCCGCACCCGCCCCGGAGGGAGGGTCCTGGCGCGTGCCCATCGGGCCCGGGCGCGCCCTGGTCCTCGACGTGCCGCGGGGATGGCGGGTGACGGTGCGCCGTCCCGTCGCGGGCCCGCCCACGGTGCTGGTCGGCCCGGCCGAGGGCGACGCCTTCCGCTTCCTGGTGACGCCGCTCCTGCAGGGCGGGGGCGCGCCGCTGGACGACGCGCGCCTCCAGGGCTTCCTGCGCCAGATCGGCCAGCGCGTGGTCGCCCGCTCGGTGGAGGGGAGGATCGACCTCGAGCCCGTCCCGGGCGCAGGAGGGGCCTGGTACTACCGTCTCACCGACCGCGAGCCCGGGGAGGGCTACCGTCACCTGGCCCAGGGGGCGCGCGCCTTCGACGGCGTGGTGATGACCTTCACCTTCCTCAGCCACGTGCCGGACCCGCCGGCGCTCGCCGAGGCCCTGCGCGTGGTGGCCACGGCCCGCGTCGAGTGAGGGCGCCGCCGTGAGAGCCGCCCTCACGGTCAGCGCGCTCGCCGCGCTGGTCCTGCTCGCCGCCGCCCCTCCGGCGGCGGCCGCCACGGTCTACCGCTGGGTCGACGGGCAGGGGCGCGTGCACTTCTCCGACCGCCCGCCGCCCGGCGGGGGCGAGCGGCTCGAGGTGCGCCCGGCCCCGGCGCCCGGCGGCGCGCCCGCCCCGCGCGGTGGGGCGGAGGGCGGGGCGGACGCCGCCGGCCGCGCCGAGCGGCAGCGCCGCCTGCTGCGTGCCTTCGAGGCGGAGCGGCGCGAGCGCGAGGCCGCGCGCGCGCGCGCCGCCGCCGAACGCCGCCGGCGCGAGGCGCGCTGCCGCCACGCGCGCCGGCGCCTTGCGATCTACGAGCGCGTCAACGTGGTCTACGAGACCGACGCCGAGGGCCGGCGCCGGGCGCTGGACGAGGCCGGGCGCGCCGCGCGCATCCGCGCCCTGCGGGCCGAGATCGCCCGCTGGTGCGAGGACGGCGGCTAGCGGCCGTCGCGAAGGCGGGGGCGGGCCTGCGCTAGAGCTCGAGCAGCGCCCGGCGGAAGAACTCGGGCGCGGCGAGCGCGGCGCGGTGCACGGCGGCGTTGTAGTAGCGCGTCTCGAAGGGCCGCGCCGCCACCGCCGATTCGCGGAAGCCGTCGATGGCCATGTCCTTGCACGCCATGGTGGCGGTCCACCAGCCCGAGGGGTAGGTCGGCTGCGGGAAGTGGAGCGTGGCCACGTCGAGGAAGCCCGCCGCGCGCATGGCCCGGTGCATGCCGGTCAGGATGTCCATGTGGTACATGGGCGACTCGCTCTGCTGCACCAGGAGCCCGTGCGGGCCCAGGGCGCGGCGGCAGTCGCGGTAGAAGGGCTCGGAGAACAGCCCCTCGGCCGGCCCGATGGGGTCGGTGGAGTCGACGATGATGACGTCGTAGCTCCCGGGCTCGGCGTCCTTGACCCACTGGATGCCGTCGGCGAACTCGAGGCGCGCGCGCGGGTCGTCGTTGGAGGCGGTCAGCTCCGGGAAGAAGCGCTCGGCCAGGCGCGTGACGCGCTCGTCGATCTCGACCTGGGTGACGGACTCGATCTCGGGGTGCTTGAGCACCTCGCGCAGCGTGCCGCAGTCGCCGCCGCCGATGATGAGCACGCGCCGCGGGTCCGGGTGCGTGTAGAGCGCCGGGTGCGCGAGCATCTCGTGGTAGATGAAGTTGTCGCGGTCGGTGAGCATGACGAAGCCGTCGATCACCATCAGGGTGCCGAAGAACTCCGTCTCGTAGATCTCGATGCGCTGGTAGGGCGTCTGCTCCTCGTGCAGCTTCTCGGCCTGCGCGAGCTTGAGCGAGAGCGCCGAGCCGCCCTCCTCGCACACCTCCGTGAACCAGTGCCCCTCGAGCCGCGTCATGGGGGCGCAAGCCTACGGCCGCGGCGGCGCGGGCGCAAGCGCGCCGCCGGGCGGCGCCGCGGGCCCGCGGCGGCTCCCCCTCTGGTAGGCTTTCGGCTCCCATGGACGCCGAGCGCCTCTACAACGTCGCCCGCTGGGGCGAGGGCTATTTCGACGTCGGCCCCGGGGGCCGGCTGCGGGTGCGCCCGCGCCGCGGCGCGGGCCCCACCCTCGAGCTCGCCGAGGTGGCGGCGGCGGCGCGCGCGGCGGGCCTCGGCTGGCCGGTGCTGCTGCGCTTCACGGACATCCTGCGCGACCGGGTCGCGGCGCTGGTGGCCGCCTTCGACCGCGCCCGTGCCGGCGACGGCTACCGCGGCGCCTACACCGCCGTCTACCCGATCAAGGTCAACCAGCAGCGCAGCGTGGTCGAGGCCATCGTCGGCGCCGACGCCGGGCGCGTGGGCCTCGAGGCCGGCAGCAAGCCCGAGCTGATGGCGGTGCTGGCGCTCACGCCCCCGGGCGGCGTGATCGTGTGCAACGGCTACAAGGACCGCGAGTACGTCGAGCTCGCCCTCGCCGGCCGCGCCCTCGGCCACCGCCTCTACCTGGTGCTGGAGAAGGCCTCCGAGGTGCCGCGGGTGATCGAGGCCGCGCGCCGCCTCGGCGTGGAGCCGCTGCTCGGCGTGCGCGTGCGGCTCGCCTCCATCGGCGCCGGCAAGTGGCAGAACACCGGCGGCGAGAAGTCCAAGTTCGGCCTTGCCGCGCGCGAGCTGCCGGGCGTGGTGGAGGCCCTGCGCGGGGCGGGGCTGCTCGGGGGGCTGCGCATGCTGCACTTCCACCTCGGCTCGCAGGTCGCCAACATCCGCGACATCCAGCGCGGCGTGCGCGAGGCGGCGCGCTTCTACGCCGAGCTGCGCCGCCTCGGCGCCCCGCTCGACACCGTCGACGTCGGCGGCGGTCTCGGGGTGGACTACGAGGGCACGCGCTCGCGCAGCTTCTGCTCCATGAACTACACGCTCGACGAGTACGCCTTCAACATCGTCCACACCCTGTGGGAGGTGTGCGCCGAGACGGGCCTGCCGCACCCCGACATCCTGAGCGAGTCGGGCCGAGCGCTCACCGCCCACCACGCCGTGCTGGTCACGAACGTGATCGACGTCGAGCCCGCCCCCGACGGCGAGCCGCCTGCGCCGCCGCCCGCGGACGCGCCGCACGTGCTGCGCGACCTGTGGCAGGCCTGGGAGCGCTTCGCCGAGCGCTCGCCGCTCGAGATCCACCACGAGGCGGCGCACTGGCTGGCCGAGGCCCAGTCCATGTTCGACCACGGCCTGCTCGACCTCGCCGGCCGCGCGCGCGCCGAGGCCCTCTACCACGCCCTGTGCCGGCGCGTGCAGCGCGCGCTGGACCCCCAGGTGCGCGCCCACCGCGAGGCGCTCGACGAGCTCAACGAGAAGCTCGCCGACAAGTACTTCTGCAACCTCTCCATCTTCCAGTCCATGCCGGACGTGTGGGCCATCGACCAGATCTTCCCCATCGTGCCGCTCGCGCGCCTCGACGAGCCGCCGGCGCGCCGCGCCGTGGTGGTGGACCTCACCTGCGACTCCGACGGGCGCATCGACTGGTACGTGGGCCGCGACGGCGTCGAGACCACGCTGCCGCTGCACGCCCCGCGCCCGGGCGAGGACTACCTGCTCGGCTTCTTCCTGGTCGGCGCCTACCAGGAGATCCTCGGCGACATGCACAACCTCTTCGGCGACACGGACTCGGCGAACGTGGTGCTCGAGGGCGAGGGCTGGCGGCTGGAGGAGCCGCTGCGTGGCGACACCGTCGACCGCCTGCTGCGCTACGTGCACTTCGACCCCGCGCGGCTGCGCGCCGCCTACGCCGCCAAGCTGGAGGCGGCGGGCCTCGGGCCCGCGCGCGCCGAGGCCGTGCGGCACATCCTCGAGGCCGGCCTGGAGGGCTACACCTATCT
>WGBS01000050.1 GCA_015494165.1 Gammaproteobacteria bacterium
GCTCTGCCACCAGGTGGCGCGCCGGGTCTGCCCGCCAAGGTCCGGCGCGACACCTGGTGGCAGAGCTGCACGGGCGGGATCGCCGGCCTGCGGAATGCCATCAGTAGCCTGCGTCTCGAGGAGGACTTGGGACGAGGGCTCCCGCCCCACGAGGCCCGGGCGGCCGGCTGGCGGCTGCTGCGCGTGCTCACGGACCTGTACGCCTGGGGCCTGACGGAGGTCTGCGAGCCGGCGCCCCCCCGCCCCCGCCGCCCCATTCCGGACGCCCTCCACTGCCAGACCGGCGGCTTGTTTAGCGCCCTGGGAGCGAGGTATAGGCCGGGGTGGCCCATCGGCCCGAGCTGCAAGCGGCTTGCCGGGGCGGCGCTGCTAGCGACGGTGCGCTACCCCCTCCGGGATCCCGAATACGCCTCGCGCGCGGTGGATGCGCTCACAGGGCATCTGTGGGGCCCCCGGGCCGCAGGCTGTGGGTCGGAGGGCCTCCGCTTCGTGTCCTCCGGGCGCGACGGGCCTTCAGGGCGCCATGGCACCCTGGAGCGCACGGCCTCCGGCGGGAAACGCGTGCGTGACGGGCGCTGGTGGCTGGTCGGCGGCAGGGTGCTGGTGACCGAGACCGATCCCGATCTGCCACCGGTCGTCCGCCTGCTGAAGGAGACGCCGGTGGACGGGAAAGGCCGCCGCTGGCGGCTCGAACCGTTCTATCCGCCGCACCGTCCGCCGCCTGCGCTGGTGCCGTGTGACGGAGGCAGGGGACAGGAGGCGGGTTACGGCCGGAAGGCGACCTCGAGGGCCGCGGGCGGCGCGCCCGGGATGTCGTAGCGCGCCTCGAGCATGAGCCCGGGCCGCACGGGGCGCGGCGGGAGGAGGCTGCCGAGCGAGAGCAGGTCGCCGCGGCGCGGGCGCAGGCCCTCGGCCGCGAGCGCATCGCGCAGCCACAGCGCCACGCCGAGCGGGTCGCCGAGGGCGCGCGCCGAGCCCTCGGCGAGCAGCCTGCGCGGGGTGCCGCCGTGCAGGCGCATGCGCACGCCCCGGATGCGCGCGGCGCGCTCCGCGGCGTCGCCCGTCAGGGGCACGGCGGGGCCCGTAAGGCCCAGGGCGGCGCCGGCGTTCACCGCGGCGATCGCGGGCCCGGTGGGCCGGACGCTCTCGGCATACAGCGCATCCGGAAGCTCCACGAAGGGCACGAGCGCGTCGAGGGCGAGGGCGGCCTCGAGGGGCGTGCGCGCCGCGGCGAGCGCCGCGGCATCGCCCACCCGCACCATGAGGTCCGCCTCGAACAGGGCGCGGGCGGTGGTGTGGAGCGGCACCACCGCACGCGGGCCCGCGCGCAGCATGCCGGCGAGCAGCACGCCGAGCACGGGGCGGTCGGACCGGAAGCGCGCCCGTGCCGCGGGCGTGCTGAGCGCCGCCTTGTAGCCGGCCACGGGGCCGAGGCGGCGGGCGAGCCGCGCGACGAGGGCGGCGCGCACGCAGCGCGCCTCGCGCCATTCGCGCGCGGCGAGAGAACGCAGCGGCCGCCCGGCGCGCCAGGCGGCCTCGACGCGCGCCGCGGTCACCGCCGCCCGCGCGCGCAGCTCCGGCGGGCAGGCCCCGGCGGCTGCACCGGGCGCCGCGGCGAGCGCAGCGGCCAGCGCGAGCGCGGCGCGGGTCGCGGGGCGCGTGCTCATGCGAGCGTCTTGACCAGCACCTTCGAGCGACGCTGCCAGTTGTAGAGCGCGCGCCGGCGCACCGGCAGGTCGCGCACGTCCGCGGGCTCGAAGCCACGCTCGCGGAACCAGTGCACCGCGCGCGTCGTGAGCACGAACAGCCGCCGGGCGCCCTCGGCGCGCGCGCGCCGCTCGGCCTCGCGCAGGAGCGCATCGCCACGGCCCTCGCCGCGGTAGTCCGGGTGCACGGCGAGGCAGGCGAGCTCGGCCACGCGCTCCTCCGGAAAGGGATACACCGCGGCGGTGCCGACGATCATGCCGTCGCGCTCGAGGACGGCGAAGCGCCCCACCTCGGCCTCGAGCCGCTCCGGCGGGCGCGGCACCAGCACCCCCTGGCGCTCGAGCGGCGCGACGAGGGCGCGGATGCCCGGCAGGTCCTCGATGCGCGCCTCGCGCAGCTCCTCGAAGCCCTCGGCGCTCACCAGGGTGCCGGCGCCGTCGCGCGTGTAGAGCTCGAGCAGCAGCGCCCCGTCGCGGGCGCGGCCCACGATGTGGGCGCGCGGCACCCCGCCCCGGCAGGCGGCCACGGCGTCGCCGAGCACGCGCGCCAGGCCCTCGGGCAGGCGCCCGCGCGCGAGCCGGCGCTCGGCCTCGGCGGTGGTGAGCTCGCGCGGGCCGCGGCGCCCGCGCGCGAGCCCCGCCCCCTCCACCAGGAAGACGAGCTTGTCGGCGCGCAGGCTGAGTGCGGCCTGCGTCGCCACGGCCTCGGCGCTCAGGTTGAAGACCTCGCCCGTGGGCGAGTGGCCGATGGGGCCGAGAAGGACGATGGCGCCGTCGTCGAGCTGGCGCCGGATGCCGGCGACGTCGATGCGCCGCACCTCGCCCGTGTGGCCGAAGTCCACGCCCTCGCGCACGCCGACGGGACGCGCGGTCACGAAATTTCCGGAGACCACGCGCAGGCGCGCGCCCGCCATGGGCGTGTTCGGAAGCCCCATCGAGAGCAGCGCCTCGATGCGCACGCGCACCGCCCCCGCCGCCGCCTCCACGCAGGGCAGGGCCGCGGCGTCGGTCACGCGCAGCCCCTGCGCGTAGCGCGGCTCGACGCCGCGCTCGGCGAGGCAGCGGTCGATCTGGGGACGCGCGCCGTGGACGAGCACCAGCCGCACGCCCAGCGCATGCACCAGCGCCAGGTCGTGGACCAGCGCCGGGAAGGCTGGGTCCTCGACGGCCGCCCCGTCGAGGTGCACGACGAAGGTGCGCCCGCGGTGCGTGTGCACGTAGGGCGAGGCGGCACGGAACCAGGCGACGAAGCGCTGCGCGTCCGCGGCTGTGAGGCGTTCGCTCATGCGTGCGGCAACTCCCCGGCGCCTCACGTTAGCAGAGGCGCATCGACACTGGAAACGGACCTGCCCCGGGAGCAGGGGACGGTGTGCGGCCGGCCGTGGACGGCGGCCGCACCGTTCACTGTGAGCCGCTCACCGTTCACCCGCTTCGAGGCAGAAGCGCCGCACGAGGCCGCGGAGGATGCGCAGCATGGGCCCGATGCGGTCCAGGGCGAGGAACTCGTCGGGCTGGTGGGCCTGGGCGATGTCGCCGGGGCCGAGGACGACGGTCTCGCAGCCGAGGCGCGCGAGGAAGGGCGCCTCGGTGGCGAAGGCGACCGCCTCGGCCGCATGCCCCGTGAGCGACTCCGCCGCCCGCACGACCGCGGCCTCGGCTGGTGTGGCGAGCGCGCCCACGCCCTCGAACAGCGCCTCGCACTCGAGCGCGAGCCCGCGGCGCGCGGCCACCTCGCTGGCGAGGGCGCGCAGGCGCGCGCGCAGCGCCTGCGGCTCCATGCCGGGCAGCATGCGCAGGTCGAGGTCGAGTGTGCACTCGCCGCAGATGCGGTTGGGGCTGTCGCCGCCGCGGATGGCGCCGGGGTTGAGCGTGGGGAAGGGTACCGCGAAGGCGGGGTCGCGGTGCCGCCGCTGGAGCTCGGCGCGCCAGGCCAGCAGCGCGCCCAGCAGCTCGTGCATGCCCTCCAGCGCGCTGTTGCCGAGCGCGGGGTCGCTCGAGTGCCCGGGGCGGCCCACCACCAGCCGCAGGCGCTCCATGAGGATGCCCTTGTGGGCGCGCACGGGCCTGAGGCTCGTGGGCTCGCCGATGACGGCATGCCGCCCGAGCGGGCGTCCGGACTCGGCCAGGGCGCGCGCGCCCGACATGGTGCTCTCCTCGTCGGCGGTGGCGAGCACCACCAGCGGCGCGCGCAAGCGCCGCGCATCGAGCTCGGCCGCGACCTCGAGCACCAGCGGGAAGAAGCCCTTCATGTCGGCGGTGCCGAGCCCGTGCAGGCGCCCTTCGCGCTCGGTGAGGCGGAAGGGGTCGCTCGACCAGCGCCCGGCGTCGAAGGGCACGGTGTCGGTGTGGCCGGCGAGCACCAGCCCGCCGGGCCCGCGCCCCAGGGTGGCGACCAGGTTGGCCTTGCCGGGCCGGCCCGGCACCGGCAGCACCTCGACGGCGAAGCCCAGCGCCTCCAGCCATTCGGCGAGGCGCGCCACCACCGCCTCGTTGGGCCGGTCGAGCGCGGAGTCGGGCGAGCTCACCGAGGGGATGGCGACCAGCTCGGCGAGCATCTCGCGCAGTGCCGGGATGCGTCGGCTCACGGCGGTGCGGCTCCCGTGCGGACGTGGGAAGCAAAACCCTGCACGCGGCGGGTGCATGGCCTGCCGCGCGCTTCCCGCAGGGTACAATGGATCGCGCCGGCCCGCGGGGGCCGGCGAGCCTTTTACGCAGCGCCGGGGAAGCCGAGATGCCCGCCTACCGCTCCTGGACCACCACCCGCGGCCGCAACATGGCCGGCGCGCGCGCCCTGTGGCGCGCCACGGGCCTGCGCGACGAGGACTTCGACAAGCCCATCATCGCCATCGCCAACTCCTTCACGGAGTTCGTGCCGGGGCACGTGCACCTGCGCGACGTGGGCCGCATCGTCGCCGAGGAGGTGCGCAGGGCCGGCGGCGTGCCGCGCGAGTTCCACACCATCGCCATCGACGACGGCATCGCCATGGGCCACGGGGGCATGCTCTACTCGCTGCCCTCGCGCGACCTCATCGCCGACAGCGTCGAGTACATGGTCAACGCCCACTGCGCCGACGCGCTGGTGTGCATCTCCAACTGCGACAAGATCACCCCGGGGATGCTGATGGCGGCGCTGCGGCTCAACGTCCCCACGGTCTTCGTCTCGGGCGGGCCGATGGAGGCGGGCAAGGTGCGCCGCGGCGAGGACGGCGAGCTGCATCTCGACCTCGTGGATGCCATGGTGATCGCCGCCGACCCCGAGGCGGGCGACGAGGAGGTGGCGCGCTACGAGCGCTCGGCCTGCCCCACCTGCGGCTCCTGCTCGGGCATGTTCACGGCCAACTCCATGAACTGCCTGCTCGAGGCCCTGGGGCTGGCCCTGCCCGGCAACGGCACGCTGCTCGCCACCCACGCCGACCGCCGGCGGCTGTTCGAGGAGGCAGGGCGCCTGATCGTCGAGCTCACGCGCCGCTGGTACGAGGGCGAGGACCCGACGGCGCTGCCGCGCGGCATCGCCACCTTCGAGGCCTTCGAGAACGCCATGAGCCTCGACATCGCCATGGGCGGCTCCACCAACACGGTGCTGCACCTGCTCGCCGCGGCGCACGAGGCGGGCGTGGACTTCACCATGGCCGACATCGACCGCCTCTCGCGCAAGGTGCCGCACCTGTGCAAGGTGGCGCCTGCGACGCAGGACTACCACATCGAGGACGTGCACCGCGCGGGCGGCGTCATCGGCATCCTCGGCGAGCTCGACCGCGCCGGGCTCGTCCACCGCGAGGTGCCCACGGTGCACAGCCGCACGCTGGGCGAGGCCCTGGACCGCTGGGACGTGGTGCGATCCGAGGCCGAGGAGGCGCGCACGCGCTACCTCGCCGCGCCGGGCGGCGTGCCGACGCAGGTCGCCTTCAGCCAGGACGCGCGCTGGCCCGAGCTCGACCTGGACCGCGCGCACGGCTGCATCCGCGACGTCGAGCACGCCTACAGCCGCGACGGGGGGCTCGCCGTCCTCTACGGCAACCTCGCCCCCGACGGCTGCATCGTCAAGACCGCGGGCGTGGACCCCTCGATCCTGGTCTTCGAAGGCCCGGCGCGCATCTTCGAGAGCCAGGAGGAGGCGGTGGAGGCCATCCTCGGCGACCGCATCCGGCCCGGCGACGTCGTGATCATCCGCTACGAGGGCCCGCGCGGCGGCCCCGGGATGCAGGAGATGCTCTATCCGACGAGCTACCTCAAGTCCAAGGGGCTCGGGAAGGTGTGCGCCCTCGTCACGGACGGGCGCTTCTCGGGCGGAACCTCGGGGCTGTCCATCGGCCATGTCTCGCCCGAGGCCGCCGAGGGCGGCAACATCGCCCTCGTCGAGGAGGGCGACCGCGTCCGCATCGACATCCCGCACCGCTCGATCGAGCTGCTGGTGGACGAGGACGAGCTCGCGCGGCGGCGCGCGGCGATGGAGGCGCGCGGCGAGAAGGCCTGGCGGCCTGCGGCGCGCGCGCGCGAGGTCTCGGAGGCCCTGCGCGCCTATGCGGCCTTCACCACCTCCGCCGCCCGCGGCGCCGTGCGCGTGGTCCGGTAGGAGACCTCCGACGCCTGACGTCCGGTCAGAAGCTGTCCCAGGAGGAGCGCCGCCGCCAGCGGATGCGCGGCAGCACCAGGCCGACGACGATGCCGGCGAGCAGCACGCCGGCGCCGGCCATGAACCAGTCGCGCGCGGTGCGGTCGCGCAGGGCGTCGTTCTCCTCGCGCGCGAGCCGCAGCTCGCGCTCGAGGTCGAGCACCTGGCGGCGCATGCGCTCGTGGGACTCGGCGAGCCGCACGGACTCGGCCGAGAGCTTGCGGATGCGCGCGAGCTCGCGCTCGGCCTTCTCGGCGCGGGCGCGCTCGGCGGCGGCCTCGCGGCGCGCCGCGTCGCGCTCGGCCGTGAGCCTGCGCACCTCCGCCTCCAGCGCCGCGGCGCGCTCGCGCGCCTTCGCCGCCTGCGCTTCGGCGCGCGCGAGCCGCTCGCGCGCGGCGGGCTCGCGCATGAGGTAGCGCGTCAGCACCCAGCCCTCGACGCCGCTCTCGAGGCGCACGCGCGACCAGCCGCTCTCGGGATCGGTCTCGAGCACCGTCACGCGCGTGCCGCTGGGCAGCGTGCGCAGGATGCGGAAGCCCGTGCCCTTCCCGGCGCGCAGCGTGATGGACAGGCGGTCGGTGACGTAGCGCACCTCGCCGGCGCCGCCGCCGGCCTCCTGGGCCGCGAGCGGCGGGGCGGCGAGCGCGGCGAGGGCCAGCGCGAGCAGCGCTCCTTTCATCACGGCTCGAAAACTCTGATCGATCCGCTGCGCGGATCGATCAGCGCTAAAGCGCTTCGCGACCATTTCGATTTTCCGTTGAACTGCCATGCACTTCCGTGTGCATGGACTCTCCCGCGGCCGTCCCTGGCCGCGGGGGAAGCCCTGAAAGATCGAATCTTTCAGGGCTTCCGGCTCCCTGTGCCCGGTGTGGGATGAGCGGGCATTGTAGTGCGCGCCGCCGCGGCCCGCACGCGCGGGCGTCCCCGCTCGCCCGCGGCGCGGCCGTGGGATAGGGTTTGCACCATGGAGCGGCGCGAGCGGCAACGGATACCGCGGCTCGCCGTGGGCGCCGACGGCTGGCTCGCCGGCGTGCGGCGCGTGCCCTCGCCGCACCGCGACGCGCGCCCGCCGGGCACCGTGATCGACGCCGTCGTCGTCCACGGCATCAGCCTCCCGCCGGGCCGCTTCGGCGGCCCGTGGATCGACGCGCTCTTCGCGGGCACGCTCGACCCCGGGGCGCATCCGAGCTTCCGCGATCTCGCGGGCCTGCGGGTCTCGGCCCACGTGCTGGTGCGGCGCGACGGCAGCCTCACGCAGTACGTGCCCTTCACCGAGCGCGCCTGGCACGCCGGCGTCTCGAGCCTGGAGGGGCGGCCGCGGTGCAACGACTACGCCGTCGGCATCGAGCTCGAGGGCGCCGACGACGTGCCCTACGCGCCGCGCCAGTACGAGGCGCTCGCCGCGCTCCTCGCCGCCCTCATGCGCGCCTACCCGGCCATCACGCCGCGGCGCGTGGTCGGCCACTGCCACGTGGCGCCGGGGCGCAAGACCGATCCGGGGCCGGCCTTCGACTGGGCGCGGCTCGGGGCCGCGCTTGCGCGGCTGCGGGCGAGCCCCGAAACTGTGCCGCCATGACGCTGCTCGCCGTCATCGCCGCGCTCGTGCTCGAGCGCCTCCTCGCCCACCTGGAGCACCTGCGCGAGCCGCGCTGGTTCGACGCCTACCTCGGCTGGTGGCGCGCGCGCCTCGGCGGCGGCGTGTGGGACGGGCCCGCGGGCGTGCTGGCGGTGCTCGCCCCGCCGGTGGCGGCGCTCGCGCTCGCGCAGCTCGCGCTCGGCGGCCTGCTGTGGGGGCTCGGGGGGCTCGCCCTCGGCGTCGTCGCGCTGCTCTACTGCCTCGGCCCGCACGACCTCGACGCGGAGGCGCGGCGCTTCGCCGCGGCCTGGGAGGCGGGCGAGACCGAGCGCGCGCGCGCGGCGCTCGAGACCCTAGCGGGGCGCGCGCCGGAGGAGCCGCCCGAGCGGTGGCCCGTGGCCGCGGCACGCGCGGTGACGGCCGCCGCCGTCACGCGCCTCTTCGGGGTGCTGTTCTGGTTCGCGCTGCTGGGGCCGGCCGGCGCGCTGCTCTACCGGCTCGCCGTGCTGCTGGCGGAGGCCGCGCGCGAGTGGGGCGGCGGCATGCACGAGGCGGCGGTGACGCTGCGCGAGATCCTCGACTGGGTGCCGGTGCGGCTCACGCTCGCGGGCTACGCGCTCGCGGGCGACTTCGAGGAGACGGTCCACGCCTGGCGCGAGCGCCGCGGGGAGGGCGTGGCGGAAGACCTGGCACTGCTCGGCGAGGCCGGGGCCGCCGCCCTCGACCTCGAGCCCGACGAGGGGGCCGAGGCCGTGGAGGCGGCCCTCGGCCTCGTCTGGCGCACGGTGATCGTGTGGGTGACCCTGATCGCCGTGCTCACGCTCGCGGGGCTCGCGGCCTGAGAGGCGCGCCGGTGCCGGCGGAGCGGGGGCCGGTGGTCGACCTCCTGCGCCACGGCGAGCCCGTGGGCGGGCGCCGCTACCGCGGCCGCACGGACGATCCCCTGAGCGGGCGCGGCTGGGCGCAGATGCGCGCCCAGGCCGCCGCCCACGGCCCTTGGGCGCGCATCGTGAGCTCGCCGCTCGCGCGCTGCCGGGCCTTCGCCGAGGCGCTCGCCTCCGAGACCGGGGCCGCCCTGCGCATCGACCCGCGCCTCGAGGAGCTGGGCTACGGGGCCTGGGAGGGCCTGACGCACGCCGAGGTGGCGGCGCGCTTCCCGGACGCGCTCGCCGCCTTCCGGCGCGATCCCCTGCGCCACCGCCCGCCGGGCGCGGAGCCGCTGGAGGACTTCCTCGCGCGCGTGCGCGCGGCCTGGGGCGAGCTCACGGCCGAGGCGCGCGCAGGGGGCGGGCCGGTGCTCGTGGTCACCCACGCCGGGGTCATCCGGGCGGTGCTCGGCATCGTGCTCGCGCTGCCGCCCGCCGCCACCTTCCGCGTCATGGCGGGCTACGCGGCATTGACGCGCCTGCGCCTGGACCCCGACCGCGGCGCGTGCCTGCTGTGGCACGGCCTGGAGCCGTGCGCTGCCTGAGCGCGGCGGCCGCGGCGCTCCTCGCCCTGGCGCTGGCCGCAGGGGGGGCGAGCGCCGCGGGCGTCGAGGCGACCGACGGGCTCGGCCGGACGGTGCGTCTGCCGCAGCCGGCCCGCCGCGTGGTCACGCTCGCTCCCCACGCCACCGAGCTCGTCTTCGCCACCGGCTGCGGCGCGCGCGTGGTCGGCGTGAGCGCCTGGAGCGACCATCCGCCCGCGGCGCGCCGCCTGCCGCGGGTGGGCGACGCCTTCCGGGTCGACCTCGAGCGCGTCGTGGCGCTGCGGGCGGAGCTCGCCGTCGGCTGGGCGAGCGCGCTGCGGCCGCGGCTGCGCGCGCGCCTCGAGGCGCTGGGGGTGGCCGTGTACCTGAGCGCGCCGCGGCGCGTGGCCGACGTCGCGCGCGAGCTCGAGGGCGTGGGGCGGCTCGTCGGCTGCGCGGCGGGCGGGCGGCGCGCGGCCGCGCGCCTGCGCGCCGCGCTCGGCCGCCTGGCGGCGCGGCGGCCGGCGCGGCCCGTGCCCGTGCTCATCCTGGTCTCGGCGCGCCCGCTCCTCACCGTGGGGCCGCGCACCTTCATGGCCGACGCCGTGCGCCTCGCCGGCGGCCGCTCCCTGTTCGACGGGATCGCCACGGACGTGGCGCGCCTCGACCCGGAGGCCGTGGCCGTGCGCCGGCCGGCGGTCGTGGTGGCGCCCGACAGCGTGCGCCCGGCGGACGTCCCGGCGGCGGCGGGGCTCGCGCGGGCGCGCTGGATCCGGCTCCCGGCGGCGCTCATCGCCCGGCCGGGCCCGCGGCTGGTCGAGGGCGTGCGGCTGCTGGCGTCGCGGCTCCGCGACCGTTCGGCGGCTGCGCCTGCCGCGGCCGGGCGGCATGGTCTATGCTCGCAGGGGGGAGGGGACGGCCGATGCTGAGCCGCAGGTCTCGCCTGCCGTCGGTCCAGAGGACGGCCTTCGTGGTGGCGCTCGCACTCGCCGCCGTGGTCGCCGCCATGGGCGCGCTGCAGCTCCACCAGCTCCGTGCGCTCGCCGAGGACCGCGAGCGCGCCGCCCTCGGCAGCGAGGCCGTGGAGGCGGCCGGCGCCGTCGCCGCGGTGCTGGCCTACCACCGGCACGTGGTCGAGGAGCTCGCGCGCAGCCCGCGGGTCCACGACCTGCTCGCCTTCGGCGAGACGGGCCCGGCCGCGCGCTGGGCGCGCGAGCTCCACGCCCTGCTGCCGGACGTGGTGGGGCTCGCGCTCTTCACCGCGGACGGGCGCATCCTCGGCGACCCCGTGGCGCAGCGGGTCGGGCCGGCCTGCCTCGCGGACCTGCGCCGGCGGCTCTCGGGCGAGCGCCTGCCGGGCCCGCGCTTCCACGACCAGATTCCGGAGCTCGCACACTTCGACCTCGTCGCCGAGGTCCCGGGCGACGCCGACGAGCCGCTGGGCCTGGTCTTCCTGAGCGTGCCCGTGACGGCGCTGGAGGCGGCGCTGCGGCCGTTCCGCGAGGAGGGGCGCAGCCTGCGGGTGGTCGGACCCGAGGGACGCGCGCTCGTGGCCTGGGAG
>WGBS01000051.1 GCA_015494165.1 Gammaproteobacteria bacterium
CGCGCGCCGCGCGCGCGAGGCTCGCCACGATGCGGCGCAGGCGGTCGAGCTCGAGGCCCTCCTCGATCAGCACGTCCAGCGTCAGGTAGCGGGGCGTGGCGCCGGCGACGGCGAGGTCGTTGACGGTGCCGTGCACGGCGAGCGCGCCGATGTCGCCGCCCGGGAACTCGAGCGGCTGCACCGTGAAGGCGTCCGTGGTCAGCACGAGCGCCCCCTCCTCGCCGTCCCACGGCACCGCCACGGCATCGGCCCGGTGGTCGACGAGCAGCCCGCCGAGGCCGGCGGCGAAGACCGCCTCCACCAGCTCGCGCGTCAGGCGCCCGCCGTTGCCGTGCGCCAGCCCGATGCGCCCGCCGCCGTCGCCGGGGCTCATGCCGTCCATGCGTGCAGCGCCTCCGCCACCTGCCCGAAAGCGAGCCCGCCGTCGTTGCCGGGCACGCGCAGGGGCAGGCGCACGCCGATGCCGCGCCCGGCGAGCAGCGCAAGGCAGCGCTCGGCGAGCAGGCGGTTCTGGAACACCCCGCCGCAGAGGCCCACCGTGAGACCCGGCGCCTCGCGCGCCATGCGGGCGGCGAGCGCCGCGACCGCCCGCGCGAGCGCCTCGTGGAAGGCCGCCGCGCGCGCCTCCGGCGCCCGCCCGCCGTCGGCGAGCGCCGGCAGGAGCGGTGCCCAGTCGAGGCGCAGGATCCCGTCGCGACCCGGCCGCCACGCGAGCGCGGGGGGCTCGGCGGGGGTGCCGGCGGCGCGCGCCGCCGCGGCCTCGAGCCGCATGGGGCCCTCGCCCTCGTAGCTCGCCGCCGCGCACAGGCCCGTGAGCGCCGCGGCGGCGTCGAACAGCCTGCCGGCGGCGCTCGTGAGCGGGGCGTTCCGGCCCCGTGCCCACGCGGCACGCAGGAGGCCCACGTCGGCGGGCGCCCCCGGCACGGGACGCTCCAGGCCCGCCTCCCACAGCACGCCGAGGGCGCTGCGCCACGGCTCGCGCGCCGCGCGGGCGCCTCCCGGCAGCCGGAAGGGGCGCAGGCTCGCCACCCGCCGCCAGGCCCCGGGGCGGCCGAGGAAGGCCTCCCCGCCCCAGAGCGTGCCGTCGTCGCCGTAGCCGACGCCGTCCCAGGCGAGCACCAGCCAGCGCTCCACGTCCGGGTGCTCGGCGGCGAGCGCCGAGGCGTGGGCGCGGTGGTGCTGCACGGCGCGCGCGGGCAGCCCCGCCGCGCGCGCCCACCGGGTCGTGAAGTAGTCCGGGTGCGCGTCGTGCAGCAGGCGGCGCGCGCGCACGCCGTAGAGGCGCTGCAGGTCCGCGGCGAGGCGCTCGAAGAGCGCCCGCGCCCGCGGCGCCTCCAGGTCGCCCACGTGGGGCGAGACCACCGCGCGCCGCTCCCAGGCGAGCGCGATCGTCGCCTTCATGTGACCGCCGGTGGCGAGCACGGGCTCGGGGAGCGCACGCGGAAGCTCGAGCTCGAGCGGCGCCGTGCCGCGCCCGAGGCGCAGCGGCCGCGGCGCGCCGGCGATCGGGCGCAGCACGGGGTCGTCCGCGGGGCGCACGATGGGACGGTCGTGGTGCAGGAAGCCGTCGGCCACCGCGCCGAGCAGCGCCTCGGCCTCGTCCGGGTCCGTCACGACCGGATCGCCGCTCACGTTGCCCGAGGTCGCGACCAGCGGCGCGCCGAACCCGCGCGCGAGCAGGTGGTGCAGCGGGCTGTAGGGCAGCAGCGCGCCCACCTCGCCGAGGCCGGGGGCGATGCCGGCGGCGAGTCCCGCGTCCTGGCGCAGCGGCACGAGCACGATGGGGCGCGCGGGATCGGCGAGGGCCTCGGCGGCGGCCGCGTCCAGGCGCGCCACGCGGCGCACCACCGCGAGATCCGGGAAGAGCACGGCGAGCGGCTTGGCGGGCCGGCGCTTGCGCGCGCGCAGGCGCGCGACGGCCGCATCGCTGCGGGCGTCGCACAGCAGGTGGTAGCCGCCCACGCCGCGCACGGCGACGATGCCGCCGCCGCGCAGGCATTCAAGCGCCGCGGCGAGCGCGCCCTCGCCCTCCGCCGCGCCGCCTGCGCCGCGCCAGCGCAGGCGCGGCCCGCAACGCGGGCAGGCGAGCGGCTCGGCGTGGAAACGGCGGTCGCCGGGGTCGGCGTACTCGCGCGCGCAGTCCGCGCACAGCGCGAAGCGTGCCATGCTCGTGCGGGCGCGGTCGTAGGGCAGGCTTTCGATAATGGTGTAGCGCGGCCCGCACTGGGTGCAGTTGACGAAGGGGTAGCGGTGGCGGCGGTCGCGCGGGTCCTCAAGCTCGCACAGGCACGCCTCGCACACCGAGCGGTCCGGCGGCAGGTGCACGCGCGCCTCGCCGTCGCTCGCCGAGGCGAGGATGCGGAAGCCCGCCATCCCCCGCGGCGGCACCTCGGCGCTCTCGGCGATCCGCGGGCACGCCAGCGGCGGGGCCTCGCGCACGAGCGCCTCCCCGAAGCGCGCGAGCGCCGCCGGCGGGCCCTCGGCGTGGACGACGACGCGCCCGAGGCGGTTCTGCACCCAGCCGGCGAGCCCGTGGCGCGCGGCGAGGCGGTGCACGAAGGGCCGGAAGCCGACGCCCTGCACGCGCCCCTCCAGCACCCAGCGGCGGGCGCGCACCGGCACCGGCGCGGCGGCGGCCCCCGCCCTCACGGGCCCGTCTCCTGCGGAGCCGCCGCACGGCCCGCGCGCACGCCGCCCGCCCACCAGATGCGGCAGGCGCCCTCTTCCGAGACCATGCAGGGGCCGACGGGCCGGCGCGGGGTGCAGGCGCGCCCGTACAGGCGGCACTGGTCGGGGTAGATGCGCCCGAGCACGACCTGCGCGCAGTCACAGCCGGGCGGCATCTCGCCGGCGCGGCGGCGCGCCCCGTCCGCGGGCGCCGGGAAGCGCGCGCGCGCGTCGTGGGCGCGCCAGCGCCCGCGCAGGCGCAGGCCGGAGCGCGGGATGGTGCCGATGCTGCGCCAGGGCGCGTCCGTCACCTCCATGACCTCGGCGAGCAGGCGGCGCGCCGAGGGGTTGCCCCCGGTGCGCGCCACCTCCGCGTAGCGGTTGTCGAGGAAGGGGCGGCCCTCGGCGTTCTGGCGCAGCACCGACCAGAAGGCGGCGAGCAGGCTCTCGGGCGTGAAGCCCGCAACGGCCGCCGGGATGCCGTGGCGCTCCGGCACGAAGCGCCATTCCTCCGGGCCCATGACGGTCGAGACGTGGCCGGGGGCCACCAGCGCGTCGAAGCCCGGGCGCCCCGACTCCAGCAGCATGGCGACGGCGGGCCAGGTCAGGCGCCCGGCGAGCAGCAGGTAGAGGTTGCGCGGCGCGCCCTCGGCGAGCATCGCCGCCACCGGCGCCATGGTGGTCTCGAAGCCGGCGGCGAAGAAGACCACGGGCCGCGGCGCCGCCTCGCGCGCGATGCGCGCCGCCTCGCACGGCGAGGCCACGGGCCGCACGTCGGCCCCGGCCGCGCGCGCCGCCTCCAGCGTGCGCGGCTCGCGGCGCGGGACGTTGGCCGGCACGCGCAGCATGTCGCCGAAGGTGACGAGCACCACCGCCTCGTCGAGCGCCAGCCGGATGGCGCGGTGGACGTCCTCCTCGGGGCAGACGCACACCGGGCACCCGGGCCCCGGGATGAGCTCGATACCGGGCGGCAGCAGGCGGCGCAGGCCGGCCATGGTGATGGCGCGCTCGTGGCCGCCGCAGACATTCATGATGCGGAAGCGCGCCGGCCGCGGCAGCGCGCGGATGCGCTCCAGCCAGCGCCGCGCCGCCTCCACCGCGTCCGCCTCCCGCGCGCTCACGTAACGGACGCGGCCGCGCCCGCGCGCACCCCGGCCACCAGGGCGCGCAGCCAGTCGCACCAGCGCCCGAGCCCCTCGCCCGTGCGCGCCGAGACGCGCCAGACGGGCGCGGCGCTCGCCAGCGCGCGCACGTGGCGCTCGACCGCCGCGGGGTCGAAGCCGTCCAGCACGCCGAGCAGGTCGCACTTGCTCACCAGCACCAGGTCCGCAGCGCGGAACAGCACCGGGTACTTGGCCGGCTTGTCGTCGCCCTCCGGCACCGAGACCAGCGCCACGCTGCGGTGCTGGCCGAGATCGAAGGCCGCCGGGCACACCAGGTTGCCGACGTTCTCGATGAGCAGCAGGTCCACGGCCCCGAGGTCCAGGCGGTGCAGCGCGCGGTGCACCAGGTGCGCGTCGAGGTGGCAGGCGGTGCCGGTGGCGATCTGCACCGCCGGCACGCCGCGGGCGCGGATGCGCTCGGCGTCGTTCTCGGTGGCGAGGTCGCCCTCGATCACGGCGATGCGGAACTCGCCCGCCAGCGCCTCGACCGTGGCCTCGAGCAGCGCCGTCTTGCCCGAGCCCGGCGCGGACATGAGGTTCACGGCGGCGACGCCGTGGCGCGCCAGATGCGCGCGGTTGTGGGCGGCGGCGCGGTCGTTGGCGGCGAGCAGGCCCTCGAGCACCTCCACGGTCCGGCGCCCCTCCGGCGCGCCGGCCTCCAGCAGATGGGCGTTGCCCCCGGTGACGGTGCAGCCGCAGTGCTCACACATGCTCCGCTCCCTCCTCGCACGCCCGCGGCGCGAGCGCGAGCTCGACGCGCTCGATCAGCAGCTCGTCGCCCGCCACGAGCCGCGTGCGCCAGCCGCCGCAGGCCGGACAATGCAGGCGGTTGGGCGCGGCGGCGGGGCCGCGCGCACCGCACGCCTCGCACTCGACCTCGATCGCGCCCTCGTGCACCACGAGCTCGGCCTCCTGCGCGCAGGTGCCGGCGCGGGCGACGGCGAAGGCCTCGCGCAGCAGCTCCGGCACCGCCCCCGACAGCGGCCCCACGCGCAGCTCCACGCGCCGCACGGCGTGCGCGCCGTGGGCGGCGGCGATGCGTTCCGCCTGCGCGAGCAGCGCCCGGCACAGGGCGAGCTCATGCACCGCTCCCCTCCCCCTCTCCGTCCCCGTCCGCGGCGTCGAGCAGGGCCCAGGTCGCGCGCGCCTGCGCCTCGCTGAGGCGCTGGATGGCGTAGCCGACGTGCACCACCACCCAGTCGCCGGGCGCGACGGGCTCGTGCTGGAGCAGGAAGAGGCTCACCTCGCGCTCGATCCCGCGCGCGGCGCAGCGCGCGCGCGTGCCCTCGACGCTGAGGACCCGCATGGGAACGCCGAGGCACATGGCGGCGTCGCTAGCGGCGCGCGTAGGTGCCGACGAGCTCGGCGTGGGCGATGACGTGCCCCGACATGGCACGCTCGAGCGCGTCCTTGGTCGGTGTGCCGAGGTCCGGCAGCACGGTGTCCAGCGCGTAGAGCTTGTGGAAGTAGCGGTGGCGGCCGATGGGCGGGCACGGGCCGCCGTAGCCCGTGCGCTTCCAGTCGTTGAGGCCCTGGCGCGTGCCGGGCGGCAGCTCCGAGTCCGCCACGCCCTCCGGCAGGCCC
>WGBS01000052.1 GCA_015494165.1 Gammaproteobacteria bacterium
GCCACGCGCCGGCCGGGCCTCCGCCTCGGCCGCCGCGTGGCGTCCCCCGGGGCCCGGGCGGCGGCCGGGAGCGCGGCCTCCGCGACCGCCACCTCGAGCCGCCCGATGGCGACCGGGCGGTCGAGGCGGCCCCGCGCGCAGGCCCCCTCGCAGAGCCGCTCCTGCGGGCACAGCCGCCCGCAGATCTCCGGCATGGGGCTGGCCTCGCCGAGGATGGCCGCGGCCCCGGCGGCGTCGCCCCGCGCGGCCGCCTGCAGCCAGTCCGGGATGCGGTTGCCGAGCGGGCAGGCGTCGCGGCAGCGCGGCACACCGCAGTCGAGGCAGCGGGCGGCCTCCCGGCGCACCCACGCCGGCAGCCCCCCGTGCGCCGGCTGGCCCTCGTCCGCGGTGCCCGCAGGCGCGAAGGCCGCGGCCCGGGCCCGCAGGCGGCTGCCGTCCTGGCGCAGCTCCGGGCGCAGGAGGTTGCGCACGTCGCGGATCTCGAGGGCATCGGTCGGGCAGGCCACCACGCAGCGGGCGCAGCCCATGCAGTCCTCGATGCCCGTCACCCGCCCGTGGGCGCGGCCTTGGGCCCAGACCGGGATCCCCATGTCGCAGACCTGCTCGCAGCGGCGGCAGTCCACGCAACGGTCGCGGTCCATGCGGATGCCGTAGAAGCCGGCGTGGTTGAGCAGGCCGAAGGTGGCCCCGTAGGGGCACAGGTAGCGGCAGTAGAAGCGGTTGCCCGTCAGCGGGGCGACGAAGAAGGTGCCGAAGTAGGTGAGAGCGACCAGGAGATAGAAGCCGCCGACGAAGGAGACCGTCCAGCCCGTGGGCGGGAACAGGGTGGCCACCATCACGCCCACGTAGTAGACGAAGAAGAGCCACTTGGTGTGCCGCAGCCGCCAGGCCCAGCGCCCGCGGATGGTGCGGGCGCGGAAGGGGAAGCCCACCGTCTCGCGGATGCCCACGCAGGGGCAGTTGAAGCCGCAGATCACCCGCCGCCCGAACAGCAGCACCGCCCCCAGCACCAGGAAGAAGGTGACGGTGCCGGGCACGTGGAGCGAGGGGAAGACGGGCGGGTTCCAGAGGTAGCCGACGTAGGGCTCGTAGACCGGCGCCAGCCACGGGACCAGCCACCAGAGCACGGTGACGGCGGCGACCAGGATCACCAACCGGCGGCGCGTGTAGGCGTCGCGCTCGGCGCGGATGCGCCACAGGCCGAAGGCGGCGATGATGGCGTATTCGGTGTAGCGGTTGAGCCAGACCGGGCTCTCGAAGCGGAAGAGCCAGGCCTCGTTGAGCCAGCCCAGGAAGGCCCAGGTGAAAGCGGCCATGCTGAGCAGCCGCACGGCGCGGCCGTAGCGCCCGGGGTAGAGGCCCTGGTCCCCTGCAGCACGGGGGCGGGGCTCGTGGACCACGGCCGGCGCGCTGGCCTGGCGGGCGGTCGCCATCGGACCCTCCGCGCTCGGTCAGAAGGAGATCACCTGGTCGCTCTCCCGGATCCACTCCACGAGCGCGCGCATGGAACCGCGCGCCACGCCCGGAAGCAGGTCGGCCTCCTCGAGGCCGTGCGCCTCGAGCGCGCGGCCGCAGGCCTGCACCTCGAGGCCGCATGCCACCAGCTCCTCCAGGAGCCCCGCCAGGTCCTGCGCGCCCTCGGGCGCGCGGTGGCCGCGGCGCGCGAGCGCCACCGCGGCGCCGAGCAGATGCAGCCGCACCCGCAGGTCCCCGGCGAGCGCCGCGCCGGCGAGCCGCAGGGCGTCGTCCGCCGGGCTGCCCGGTGCGTAGGGGGCGTGGCGCAGTACGATCGTGAGCGTGCCCATCGCCCGGCCCTCACAGCAGCGCGGCGAGCTCGCGCGCCAGGATGTAGGTGGCCACCGCCATGAGGAAGCCGCCGAAGGCGCGCTTGAGGCGCTCGGCGGGCAGGCGGCGGGCGAGGCGCTCGCCGGCGAGGCTCCCGGCGATGGCGAGTGCCGTGAAGGCCGCCATCTGCGCCCAGTCCACGGCCACCGCGCCCAGGTAGCCCGCGAAGCCGGCGTAGGACTTCGCCGCCACGACGGCGAGCGAGGTGCCCACCGCGCGCTTCATCGAGAGCCCGGAGAGCAGCACCAGCGCCGGCACGATGA
>WGBS01000053.1 GCA_015494165.1 Gammaproteobacteria bacterium
GCGCCAGCATCGGCATCGTCGCCTTCCCGCTCCACGGCGAGCGCGCCAGCAGGTCGCCCACTACGAGGTGCTGCTGCGCCTGCGCGACGGCGAGGGCGGGCTGATCCCGCCGGCCGCCTTCCTCGACGTCGCCGAGCGCTTCGGCCTGATCGGCGAGATCGACCAGTGGGTGGTAGACCATGCGCTACGCGCACAGGCGCGCTGGCTCGCCGCGGGCCGCGACGTGACGCTCGCCATCAACCTCTCGGGCCGCCACCTCGGCAACCAGGCCATGCTGGCGACCATCCGCGAGGCCATCGAGCGCCACGCGAGCGACCCCGCGCGCGTGGTCTTCGAGGTGACCGAGACCGCGGCGGTGGAGAGCATGGCGCAGGCGCAGGCCTTCGTGCATGCGCTGCGCGGGCTCGGCTGCCGCTTCGCCCTCGACGACTTCGGCACCGGCTTCTCCTCCTTCCATTACCTGCGCCACATCCCGGTGGACCACGTCAAGATCGACGGCAGCTTCGTGCGCCGCGTGCGCAGCGACGCCGTCGACCGCCTCTTCGTGCGCGCCATGGCCGAGCTCGCCCGCGGCCTCGGCATCGGCACGGTGGCGGAGTTCGTCGAGGACGAGGAGACGCTCGCCGTGCTCGAGTCCCTGGGCGTGGAGATGGCCCAGGGTTACCACCTCGGGCGGCCGGCGCCGGCGCCGCTCGATGCCGGCGCCGAGGGGCTCAGCGCGGGCTGAGCGCGAGCGCCGACCAGCCCATCCACAGGCCCCAGCCGGTGACAGCGAGGCCCGCGAGCGTGCGCACCGCGCGGCGGCGCAGCAGGCGCGCCGCCCAGCCCGCGGCCGCTCCGATGGCGAGCAGGTTGGGGAGCGTGCCGGCACCGAAGGCCGCCATGAGGGCGGCGCCGGCCAGCGGGTCGGCGCTCGCCAGCGCCCAGGCGAGCACTGTGTAGACCAGCCCGCAGGGGATGCCGCCCCACAGCAGCCCGAGGGCGAAGGCCGCCGGCAGGCTGCGCACGGGCAGGAGCCGCGCCATGCGCGGGCGCACGCGCGCCCACAGGCGCCCGCCGAGCCGCTCGATGCGCTGCACCCCGTGCCACCAGCCGCCGAGGTGGAGCCCGAGCGCGACCACGAGCGCCGCCGCGGCCAGCGCCAGCGCCGTGCGCGCCGCGTGCACCGGCACGAGGTCGGCGGCGAGCATCCCGAGCAGGCCCGCGGCGGCGCCGGCGAGCGTGTAGGCGGCGATGCGGCCGAGGTTGTAGGCCGCGAGCAGGAGCAGCAGGCGCTCGCGGCGCGCGCGCGCCTCCGGCGCGAGCCCCATGGCCAGCGCGCCGGCGATGCCGCCGCACATGCCCGCGCAGTGCACACCGCCGAGGAGGCCGACGGTGAAGGCGGCGAGCATTCCGCCGCCGCTCATGCGCGCGCGTCCGGCAGCATCATCGTCCTGCGAAATCGCTCCGCGCTTCGCATCCTGTGCTAATCTTAGCGCCGGGTGGACCTGCCACTGGAGCGCTCATAAGGAGTCAGCATGGCCACGAAGAAGAAAGCCACACGCAAGACCGCCACCAAGAAGAAGGCGGCCGCGAAGGCGGCCAAGCCCGCCACCAAGTCCGAGATCCACGGCTTCATCGCCGAGCAGACCGGCCTCAGCAAGAAGGACGTGGGGGCCGTCTTCGAGGCGCTGGCGGTGATGATCAAGCGCGAGCTCAAGCGCGGGCCCGGCGTCTTCACCGTCCCCGGCCTCATGAAGATCAAGGTCGTCAAGAAGCCGGCGACCAAGGCGCGCAAGGGCATCAACCCGTTCACGGGCGAGGAGATCATGATCAAGGCCAAGCCCGCCCGCCGGGTGGTGAAGGTGCAGCCCCTCAAGGGCCTCAAGGACATGATCTGAGGCCCGCCGCCGGGCACGGGAAAGGGCGCGGCCCGGGGCCGCGCCCTTTTCTTTGGCGCTGTCCCGCGGGCGCACGGCGCCGCCCGGCGCTCAGCCCTCCTCCCCCTGCGCGCGCAGCTTGGCGCGGATGAAGTCGCGGTGGGGCAGGTGCAGCAGGTCGGCGATGCGGCGGATGAGGTGCTCCTCGTAGCGGTCGAGGCGCCCGTCGGCGAAGGCCACGCGCCAGAGCAGCTCCACCAGGCGGCGCTTGGCCGCCGGGTCGAAGCGGCGGTTGATCTCGCTCGTGAACTGGTAGAGCGAGACGGCGTCCTCGGCCTCGGCGCGCGCCATCGCCACCAGCGCCTCGGCGCTCTCGGCGTCGAGGCCGAAGGCCTCGCGCACCGCGTCCTCCACCGTCTCCAGCTCGCCCGGGTCCACGTCGTAGTCGGCGCGCGCCACCTCGACCAGCAGCGCGGCCGCCGCGAGCCGCAGGGCCTGCTCGTCCGCGCGCTCCGGCGCCTCGAGGGCCGGCCGCAGCCGGCCCTCGAGCAGCCGGCGCAGCTGCTCCAGCATCGCCGCCTCCTCGGGTTGGGTCCCGGGCCATTGTACACCCGGCCGTCGCGCCGTCCCGGTGCCGGCGTGGCGCCCGGGCCCGCGCCGGCCTATGCTTGGGCCATGGCCAAGAGCGCGCACCGCTCGCGCGCCCTTTCGGGCGCGCCCATCCTCGCCCTGGCGCTGCTCGCCGCCGCGGCGCTCGCCGGCGCCGACGACGTGCGCGAGCGCGCACGCCGCGCGGCCCTGCCGGCCACGCCGCCTGCCGAGCTCGCCCGTCTCGCCGCCGACCCGCACCCGCGGGTGCGCGAGGCCGTCGCCGCCAACCGCCGCACCCCGCCCGAGACGCTGGCGCGTCTCGCGCGCGATCCCGAGCGCGCGGTGCGCATCGCCGTGGCGACCAACCTGCGCACGCCGCCCGCGGTCCACCGCCTGCTCGCGCGCGACGCCGACCGCGAGGTGCGCTCGGTGGTGGCCCGCTTCGAGTACGTCCCGGCCGAGGTGCTGGCGAAGCTCGCCGGCGACCCCGACCCCGACATCCGCCTCGAGGTGGCGCGCAACTGGAACACCGACGAGGCCACCCTGCGCCGCCTGCTCGCCGACGCGCACGAGGAGGTGCGGCTCGCGGCGGCGCGCAGCCTCGCCGCGCGCGCGGAGGAGGCCGCCGGCGCCCGCTAGGTGGCGGGCGGCGCCGCTCAGGCGCCGGCCGGCGTGATGCTGAAGGCCTCGACGCCGGGCTCGGCGCGCAAGGCCCCCGCGAGGCGCCCGAAGGCGCGCGGATCGCGCGTGCGCACCGTCATGCGGAACTCGCAGCTCCCGTCCGGGTGGCGCTGGTAGCTCATGGCGCCGGCGCGCACGCCCTGCGCGCGGCACAGCTCCCGCAGGCGCGCCTCGTCCGGGCACTCCCCGCACGGGCAGCGCAGCTCCAGCCAGGCGTAGCGCAGCGAGGGGACCGCATCCTCGATCCAGCGGAAGACCGCCAGCACGCCGAGCGTGAGCGCGGTGGCGAGCGCCCCCGCCAGGTACAGCCCCATGCCGAGGATGATCCCGATGGAGGCCGTCATCCAGATGGAGGCGGCCGTCGTCAGGCCGCGCACCGCGAGGCGCTCCTTGAGGATGACCCCGGCGCCGAGGAAGCCGATGCCGGTCATGATGCCCTGGGCCATGCGCGTGGGGTCGACGCGCACGGTCTCGAGCGGCGCGCCCGCGAGGAGGTCCCACTGGAAGACGGTGAGCAGCATGAGGAGCGCCGAGGCCGCGCACACCAGCGTGTGGGTGCGGAAGCCCGCCGGCCGCCCGTGAAGGGTGCGCTCGATGCCGATGAGGGCGCCTGCCAGCGCCGCGAGCAGGAGGCGCACGAGGACGATGGCGGGCTCGCCGTGCATACGCGCTCAGACCCGTCCGCCGGAACCCTGCGACATGCTAGCGCAGGCGGCGCGGGGCGCGCAGCGGGTTGTACAGGGGCACGTCGCGGCGCTTGAAGAAGGGGATGAGCGCCATGCCGGCGAGGAAGCCCCCGATGTGCGCGAACCAGGCCACGCCGCCGCGCGAGGGGTCGGCGGCGAGGGAGCTCACGATCTGGATCAGGAACCACAGCCCCAGCACCAGCACCGCCGGCACGCGCACGAGCTGCGAGAAGAAGCCGAGGGGGATCAGCACGAGCACGCGCGCGTGCGGATAGAGCAGCAGGTAGGCGCCGAGGACGCCGGAGATGGCGCCGCTCGCCCCGATCATGGGGATGGTGGAGCCGGGATCGAGGATGCCCTGGCCAAGAGCGGCGGCGATCCCGCACAGCAGGTAGAAGACCACGAAGCGCGCGTGCCCCATGGCGTCCTCGACGTTGTTGCCGAAGATCCACAGGTAGAGCATGTTGCCGAGCAGGTGCCACAGCCCGCCGTGCAGGAACATGGAGGTGACGAGGGTGAGCGCCGGCGGCACCACGGCGAGCTCGGGCGCCAGGGCGCGCTCGCCGAAGAACACCGCCGGGATGAAGCCGAGGCTGTAGAC
>WGBS01000054.1 GCA_015494165.1 Gammaproteobacteria bacterium
CGCCGCCGACGCCGCCATCACGCGCCGGCTGCGCGAGGCGCTGGCGCTCGTGGACGTGCGGCTCCTCGACCACCTCGTGGTGGGCGACGGCACCGTGGTCTCGCTCGCCGAGCGCGGGCTCCTGTGAGCCTTGCCGCGCCCCCGGCCGCTCCCTATAATGCGCCGTTCCGTCAGGCCCGAGCGGACGCGGAGCGACACCAGCCATGGCCAGAGTCTGTCAGGTGACCGGCAAGCGCCCCATGAGCGGGCACAACGTCTCGCACGCCAACAACAAGACCAAGCGCCGCTTCCTGCCCAACCTGCACACGCACCGGTTCTGGGTGGAGAGCGAGAAGCGCTGGGTGCGGCTGCGCGTCTCCAGCAAGGGGCTGCGCATGATCGACAAGCTGGGCATCGAGGCGGTCCTCGCCGAGATGCGCAGGCGCGGCGAGAAGGTCTGAGGAGGGCGCCATGCGCGAGAAAATCAAGCTCGTCTCCAGCGCCGGCACGGGCCACTACTACACCACGACCAAGAACCGCCGCAACACGCCCAACAAGCTCGAGCTGCGCAAGTACGACCCGGTGGTGCGTAAGCACGTGATCTACCGGGAAGCCAAGATCAAGTGAAGCAAACAAGAAGGCCGCCGGATGGCGGCCTTCTTGTTTGCGGGTTACGGGTGACGGGTGACGGGTGGCGGGAGACGGGGAAGAAACGGCTGCGCGCGAAGCGCGCACCACCCCTCGTCTCCCGACCCCCGTCTCTCGCCACTGCCACCCGAGGCAGGCGCGGCAGGATGCCGCTTGTAGAGTGCACGGGAGACGGGTTACGGGAGACGGGTTACGGGAGACGGGAAAGATCAAAAGGCCGCGCCCGGAGGGCGCACCAGCCCTCGTCTCCCGACACCCGCCTCCCGCCTCTCTCGATTGTGGGAGGGGCTTCCAGCCCCGACCAAATGGCTGCGCGCGGAGCGCGCACCACCCCTCGCCTCCCGACACCCGCCTCCCGCCTCTGCCGCCACAGGCGGCAATCACGCCCCCTGCGGCGCGAGCGAGTAGCCGCGCAGCCTGCGCGCGAAGCGCTCGAGCGCCTCGATCCCGCTCGCCTCGGCGTCGGCGCACCACTGCGCGAGCTGGGCGCGGAGCTGCTCGTTGCTCGCCGCGGCGCTCGCCCAGATCGCGGCGAGGCGCTCGCGGTAGTCGTGCACCGTGCGCAGGGCGGCGCTGCGCTCGAGCGCCGCGCGCAGGCGCTCGCCCGCCTGCGGGTCGGGACGCGCCCGCCGCAGGGCCCGGCGCGCGTCCTCGAGCAGGCGCCGGCAGGAGCGGTCGGCGGCGCGCAGCTCCTCGCGCAGCACCGGCAGCATCACCTCGCGCGTGTAATCGGCCATGACATGGAAGCGCGCGGCGATCACCGCACGCACGGTGTCGATACCGACCTGCGCGCGGCCCGGATGGACCACGGGGCGCGGCGCCACCTTCTTCACCCGCGCCAGGCCGAGCGCCTGCAGGGCGCGGATGTAGAGCCAGCCGATGTCGAACTCCCAGCGCCGCACCGAGAGCTTGGCCGAGCTCGGGAAGGCGTGGTGGTTGTTGTGCAGCTCCTCGCCGCCGATCAGCAGGCCGACGGGCGAGATGTTGGTCGAGGTGTCCGGGACCTCGAAGTTGCGGTAGCCCCAGTAATGGCCGAGGCCGTTGATGACACCCGCGGCGAAGAAGGGGATCCACAGCATCTGCACGGCCCAGACGGTGATGCCGGGCACGCCGAAGAGCACCAGGTCGACCGCGGCCATCACGCCGAGACCGAGCTGCGGATAGCGGCTGTAGAGCCTGCGCTCGAGCCAGTCGTCCGGTGTCCCGTGCCCGTACTTCGCCAGCAGCGCGGGATCGTCGGCCGCCTTGCGATAGAGCTCGGCGCCCTCGAGCAGCACCTTGCGGATGCCGTAGACCTGGGGGCTGTGGGGGTCCTCCTCGGTCTCGGTCTTGGCGTGATGCTTGCGGTGCACCGCCACCCATTCCTTGGTGACCATGCCGGTGGTCAGCCACAGCCAGAAGCGGAAGAAGTGGCTCACCGCCGGGTGCAGGTCCAGGGCGCGATGCGCCTGGTGGCGGTGGAGGAAGATCGTCACCGCGGCGATGGTGACATGGGTGAGCAGGAGCGTGGCCGCGACGTAGCCGCCGAGGCCCAGATCGAGGAGACCGTCGTACATGGAGATGCGTAACTCTTTGTTCCGGAACACATGCGCCGCGACCCCGCAGGCCGCGGCGCCCGATGACTATAGTCCATGCCCCGGGCGGCGTCCACCGACGCCCGTCGGGCGGCGCCGGCCGCACGCGCCCGGGCCTGTCCCCGCAGCGCGCGGCGCGGTATGGTGTCGCGAGCAGCCCGCCCCGGGACGCACGAGCATGCCCGAAAGACCACTGGCCGCCGCGACGCTCGCTCCCAACGTCTACATCGGGCGCCAGCCGATCTACGACCGCGAGCTGCGGGTGATCGGCTACGAGCTCCTCTACCGCGGCGGCGACGGCAACCGCGCCGGACACATCGACGGCGACCGGGCCACCTCGCAGGTGCTCGTCAACGCCTTCCTCGAGATCGGCCTCGAGCGCCTGGTGGGCGACCGCCTCGCCTTC
>WGBS01000055.1 GCA_015494165.1 Gammaproteobacteria bacterium
CAGGAAGCGGTGGCCGAGCCCCGCGCCGTCGGCCGCCCCCTCGATCAGGCCCGGGATGTCGGCCATCACGAAGCTGCGCATGGGCCCGACGCGCACCACCCCGAGGTGGGGGTGCAGCGTGGTGAAGGGGTAGTCCGCCACCTTGGGGCGCGCGGCGGAGACGGCGCGGATCAGGGTGGACTTGCCGGCGTTGGGCAGCCCCACCAGCCCCACGTCGGCCAGGAGCCTCAGCTCCAGGGCGAGGCGGCGGCGCTCGCCCGGCGTGCCCGGGGTGGCCTGGCGCGGGGCGCGGTTGGTCGAGCTCTTGAAGCGGGCGTTGCCCTTGCCGCCGCGCCCGCCGCGCGCGACCAGCAGCCGCTCGCCGGGGCGCGTGAGGTCGCCGACGAGCTCGCCGGTGTCGGCGTCGCGCACCACGGTGCCCACGGGCACGCGGATCTCGAGGTCGGCCCCGCTCCGTCCCGTGCGCTCGCGCCCCTCGCCGGGACGGCCGTCCTCGGCCTGGAAGCGGCGCGCGTAGCGGAAGTCGGCCAGCGTGTTGAGGCCGGGGTCGGCGACCAGCCACACGCTGCCGCCGTCGCCGCCGTCGCCGCCGTCCGGGCCGCCGCGCGGGATGTACTTCTCGCGGCGGAAGTGCACGCAGCCGTCGCCGCCGCGCCCGGCGATCACCTCGATCTCGACCTCGTCGACGAACTTCATCGGCTGTCCGGAGGCTGCGTCCCGTCCGTCTCGCCCACCGCCCGGTGGTGCCCTACCCCGAGATCCCGCGGGATCTCGGGGGACGGCCCCAGAAACGAGACCCCCGCCTCGCGGGCGGGGTCCTCCGGTCTGCTGCGGGAGGGCGCGCCTCAGACGGGGACCACGCTCACGTAGGTGCGCCTGCGCGGCCCGCCGACGCGGAAGACCACGCGCCCGTCCGCCTTCGCGTAGAGCGTGTGGTCGCGCCCGACGCCCACGTTCTCGCCGGCGTGGAAGCGCGTGCCGCGCTGGCGCACGATGATGTTGCCCGCGCGCACGACCTGCCCGCCGAAGCGCTTGACCCCGAGCCGCTTAGAGTGGGAGTCGCGCCCGTTGCGCGTGCTGCCGCCCGCCTTCTTGTGTGCCATGGCCCGTCAGCCTCCTCCGCTCAGGCCTCGATGCCCGTGATCTCGATCTCGGTGTAGTGCTGCCGGTGGCCGCGCGTGCGCTTGTAGCCCTTGCGCCGCTTGAACTTGATCACCGTGATCTTGCGGTGGCGCCCCTGGGCGCGCACGCGCCCCGTCACGCGGCCGCCCTCGAGGTAGGGCGTGCCCACCTTGACCGCCTCGCCGTCGGCGACGAGGAGCACGCGGTCGAAGGTGACCTCGCCGCCCGCCTCCACGGGCAGCTTCTCCACCCGCACGGTCTGGCCCGGCGCCACCCGGTACTGCTTGCCGCCGGTCTCGATCACCGCGTACATGGGAACCTTCTCCGATCGGGACCCTGGTCCGGAAGACGCGGAATTGTACGGGCGGCCACGCCGGGCCGTCAAACGCCCGGGCCGGCGCCGCGCTTCCTTGACACCGCCGGGGCCGGCACCGAACATGCTCCCCCCGGCCGCCGCCCTCCATCCCTATGGATCTCGAGCGCATACGGGCCCACGTCGCCGACGACCTGGCCGCGGTGGACGACCTCATCCGCCGGCGCCTCGCCTCCGACGTGGTCCTCATCAACGAGCTCGGCCGCCACATCGTCGCCGGCGGCGGCAAGCGCCTGCGCCCCATGGTGCTGCTGCTCGCCGCGCGCGCCTGCGGCTACGACGGCCCCCACCACGTGGGCCTCGCCGCCGTGGTCGAGTTCATCCACACCGCCACCCTGCTCCACGACGACGTGGTCGACGCCTCCGAGCTGCGCCGCGGCCAGGAGACGGCCAACAGCATCTGGGGCAACGAGGCGAGCGTCCTGGTGGGCGACTTCCTCTACTCGCGCGCCTTCCAGATGATGGTCGAGGCGGGCAGCATGCGCGTGATGGAGATCCTGGCCGAGACCACCAACACCATCGCCGAGGGCGAGGTGCGCCAGCTCCTCAACTGCCACGACCCCGACACCACCGAGGAGCGCTACCTGGAGGTCATCCGCGGCAAGACCGCCAAGCTCTTCGAGGCCGCCGCGCGCCTCGGGGCGGTGCTCGCCGGGCGCCCCGAGGCCGAGGAGGCCGCGCTCGCCGACTACGGCCTGCGCCTCGGCATCGCCTTCCAGCTCATCGACGACGTGCTCGACTACCGCGCCCGTCCCGAGGAGACCGGCAAGAACCTCGGCGACGACCTCGCCGAGGGCAAGCCCACGCTCCCCTTCATCCACGCCCTGCGCGAGTCGCCGCCGGAGCGGGCCGCGGCGCTGCGCCGCGCCATCGAGGAGGGCGGGCGCGAGCACATCGGCACGGTGCTGGAAGCCATTGAAGCCACCGGGGCCATTGCGTACACTGAGGCGCGCGCGCGGACCGAGGCCGAGCGGGCGATCGCGGCCCTCGAGGCCCTCCCGGGATCGCCCGCCCGCGAGGCGCTCGCGGCGCTGGCCCGGTTCGCCGTGGACCGCACCTACTGACGCGGCCGCGTCGGCTTCTTCGGGGTGTAGCTCAGCCTGGTAGAGCACTGCTTTCGGGAGGCAGGGGCCGTGGGTTCAAATCCCGCCACCCCGACCAGCTTTTCCCGCTAGATTCCGAGGCGCGGGGCGTCTTTGGGGGCACCCGGGGGGCACCCGGTCCCGATTCCGTGCCGTTCGGCGCCCTTCGCGCCCGCCGTCTTCCCCTTGGCGCTTGCGCACCTGCTCGCCGCTGCCGGCGGTGCCTGCCATAATGGGCCCCGTACGGGGGCGACCGGGAGGCCCGCCGTGTCGGGCGAGGACTGGCTGGTCCACGACCACCGCCGCTACGACGAGGCGCTCGCCCGCGCCCAGGAGGCCGCAGAGGACGGCGCCTGGGGCGAGGCGCTGCTGCTCTTCACGGACCTGCTCGAGGCGCTTTCGCTGCACATGCGCCTCGAGGACGAGGTCGTCTACCCCGCGCTCGAGCGCGAGACCGGGGACCCCGAGGGCGAGCTCGCGGAGCTGCGCGAGGAGCACCGCCAGCTCGCGCACCTGATGGAAGGGGCGCTGACGGTCGCCCGCGAGCGCGACATCGACCACCTGCTCGACGCGCTCGTGCCGCTGCGCCGCACGCTCCGCGAGCATGCCCGCTACGAGGAGGAGGTGCTCGCCCGTCTCGGCGGCGAGGCCCTCACCCGCAACCGCGAGGCCGTGCTCGCCGCTCTTGCCCGTCTCGAGGGCGAGGCACGCGACGCCGGCTAGATCAGGCGGGCTCCGCGACGGGCTCGACGAGGGCGGGCTCGTCGCGGCGCGGGCTGTTCACCGCCCGGCTCACGGGCCAGGCCACGAGGCGGTCCCCAGGCAGGGGCGCCATCAGCTCCTGCAGCGCTGCCGGATCCTGCAGATCCGGATCGAGCCACGCCGCCACGGCCTCCCGCTCGGCGAGGATGAGGGGCATGCGCGCGTGCACGGGCGCGACGGCCGCATTCGCCTCCACCGTGAGCACCGCGCAGGTCTCGAGCACCGTCCCGTCCGGGCCCTCCCACCGCTCCCACAGGCCGGCGAGCCCGAAAGGCGCGCCGTCGGCGAGGCGGAACAGCCACGGCCAGCGCCCGGCGCGCGTCGCGCGCCACTCGTAGAAGCCGTCCGCCGCCACCAGGCAGCGCCTGCGGCGCAGCGCCGTGCGGAAGGCCGGGCGCTCGGCGGCGGTCTCCGCGCGGGCGTTGATGGGGCGCGGCCCCTTGTCGGGATCGCGTGCCCAGGAGGGGACCAGCCCCCAGCGCAGGGCGACGAGCTCGCGCCCCCCGCCGCGCCGCGCGCGGGCGGCGAGCACGGGCTGACCGGGCGCAACGTTCCAGCTCGGCGGAAGCGCCGCCACCGGCTCGGCGCCGAACAGCGCCGCGTAGTCCGAGACGGGGCGCGAACGGACGAACCTGCCGCACATGCCACGATGCTAGCACGGGCGTGCCCGCCTGCGGCCGGCAGCCTGCGGTCTGCAGCTCCCAGTGAGCGGACAGCGCCAGGCCGCGGGTTGCAGGCTGCGGTGTACAGTCGCCCGTACCCCGTCACCCGCAACCCGTCACCCGTCTCCCGCGACCCGCAAACCCCCACAGCCCGCGCAGTGTTCGCGCGCGCGCCGCTGCGCTATGGTGGTCCGCATGCCCGAGCCTGCACCCTGCCCCTGGATCGCCGAGGCGACGCCCGAGAGCTTCCCGCGCCTCGTGCTCGAGAACTCCCGCAAGGGCCCCGTGCTCGTGAACTTCTGGGCCCGCTACGCGGGCCCCTGCCTGCGGCAGTGGCCCGTGCTCGAGCGGCTCGCGCGCGACTACGGCGGCCGCTTCCTGCTCGTCAACCTCGACTGCGGGCGCCACCCGGACTTCGCGCGCGAGCTCGGCGTCACGAGCGTGCCGCTGCTGCGCCTCTACCGCGACGGCGATGTGCGCGAGACCGTGCACGGCTACGAGGGCGAGCAGCCCTTGCGCCGCCTGCTCGACCGCCACGTGCCGCGGCCCTCCGACAGCGCCGCAGCCCTCGCCCTGCGCCGGCTGGAGGCGGGCGAGCCAGAGGCGGCGCTCGCCGCGCTGCGCGAGGCGCTCGCCGCCGACCCCGAGAACCCGCGCCTGCCGGCCGCCTATGCGAAGGCCCTGATCCGGGCCGGACGGCCCGCGGAGGCCGCGGCCTGGATCGCCGGCCTGCCGCGGGCGCTGCGCGAGCGCGAGGACCTGGACACGCTGCGGGGCCACGCCGCCTTCCTCGCCGCCGCGGCCGATGCGCCCGACGAGACCGCGCTGCGCGAGGCCATCGCCGCCGACCCGGCGGCCATCGAGCCGCGCTTCCGGCTCGCGGCGGTGCAGCTCCGCGCCGACCGCATCGACGAGGCGCTGGAGACCCTGCTCGAGACGCTGCGCGAGTGCGGCGACACGGACGGGCACGACGTCCTGCGCGGGCTCGTCGCCCTGTTCCGCATGCTCGGGCCGGACGACCCGCGCGTGCGGCGCCTGCGCCCGCGCGTGGCCGAGCTGCTGCGCTGAGGCGCGGTCGCCAGGCGCGCGTCTGCCCGTCGGCCCGGGACCTGCCCGAGCGCCACCTCAGGGATCGCCGTCGCCGTGCGGGCGCATCCCGGGCGGCAGGCAGGCATGCAACACCCGCGCGCGGGGCGATCCCATGGCCTCCAGCCGCTCGACGGCCTTGAGCAGGGCAGGCGCATCGGCGAGGCAGGCGGCCGCGAGCCCGAGGCCGCACCAGGCCCTGTCGTCGGCGGGATCGAGGCGCAGCGCCACCTCGAAGGTGCGGCGGGCGAGCTCGTGCTCGCCCAGCGCGAGCCGCGCGCGGCCCTGCAGCTCCCACGCGTCCGCGCGCCACGGAGCCAAGCGGGCCGCGCGGTCGGCGGCCTCGAGCGCCGCCCGGCCGTCGCCGGCGCGAAGCGCCGCCTCGCCCGCCGCGAGCCACGCGTCCGCGTCTCCGGAACCCGGCGCCGCGGCCCGGCGCGCGGCCGCCACCGTGCCTTCGGTGTCACGCTCCTCGCGCCGGGCCTGAGCGTCCAGGATCGGCGAGCCGGGCGGTCCCGCCCAGCACGAGGTGGTGCAGAGCGCGCGCGCGACGACCACGCGCTCCGCGCCGCTGCGGGCCACGACGAGCCCGACGAGGCTGCCGAGGCGGTGGAAGAGCGGCGTGCCCAGGGGCATGGGGTGCGCACCGCACCGTAGCTCGAACGCCGCCTCGTCCTCGCGCACCGGCACGTCGGCACGGAACGCCCGCTCCATGAGCGTGCCGTCGCCCTTGCGCAGGTAGCGCACGAGCCGCTGACCCCGGCGCGGCGCCACGGCAGTGATCCAGATGGGCCGCACGGGGCCGGTCGGGACCTCGAGCTCCGCGATCCCCACGCCGGGGAACACGCGCCCCACGGCCGCCGGCGCCAGGCGGTCGAGCCGGACGCCCGCTCCGATGCGGCGCGCGCCACGGACGGCGTCGAGGGCAGTGAGGACGCGGTCGGTGTTGGCGACCACCCCCTGGCACGCGACGGCCCCGCCATCCCGCTCGGCGACCACGAGGACCGTGCGGAGGCCCATCGCCTGCACGTGCGGCATGACCACGTCGCGCCGCCGCACCGCCTCGTTCGCGTCCATCGGCGCTCACCTAGCCGGAATGCCTGCCTGCGCCAGAAGGCCCCGCCCGTCCGGCTCTCTCCGGTCTTCCGCAGACCCCGTTTGCAGCTTTCAGCCTACGGTCTGCAGCAAGACCGTCGACCAGCGCGAGCTTCAGGCTCTCTTCCTGCGTCTCGGAAATCCGTTTTCCGGAATCTAACAATGTGGAGCGGCTTCCCGCGCCGACCGCCTGGGCGGCAGAGACGAGGGCCGGTGCGCGCTCCGCGCGCCGCATCTCGGTCTTTCCCGCCCCCGGTCGGGGCTGGAAGCCCCTTCTCTAAAGCGGCCCCGGCGGTCAACCTCCTGTCAGAAATTTCGCTCTTTTCCTGCCTCGTCCTCGTTCGGCTCCGACCTCCCGGCAGCGCACCGTGCCGATCCTGCGCAACAAGGGCGGGAGGGGTGCAGCGTCTCAGGCTTCTCTACGTGGTCGCCTCGGCGCCACACATGATGGGATCGGAGACGGTGGCCTGCTCATACTCCCACGCGGGGTCCTCTCTCGGCCCCAAGCGGCTTGCGGGGTCCACCACCTCCAAGCTCTGCACCCCTCCCGAAAACCGCTGCGCACTCAGCCGCCGTGCACTGCCTCAGAACACTTCACCGGACCTGCCCCAGCCTCCACTCCACATCACCGCCTACGCCACCGCCGCCATCTCCTCACCACCCCGCGGCCACGGCCGAAACACCTCCTCACGCACCCACAGCCGCCACAGCAGCACCGCCAGCTTCCTCGCCACCGCCACCCTCGCCTTCGCCTTGCCCTTGCGCTCAGCCAGCGCCTGCCCCCAGCGCTTCAGCGCACAGTCCCGCCCCCTCGCCAGCAACACCGTCGCCGCCTCCACCAGCAACCACCGCATCAGCCCATCGCCCTCCTTGCTGATCCGTCCCCGATACCGCGTCTGCCCCGACTGATACACCCGCGGCGTCAGCCCCAGATAGTCCGCCACCTCCTCACCCCGCCGAAACCGATGCGGATCATCCACCGTGGCCCGAAACGCCGCACTGACCAGCACCCCCACCCCAGGCACCGTCCGCAGCCGCCGACACACCTCATCCTCACCCGTCCTCAACGCCACCTCCCGCTCCACCGCCTCCGCCCGCACCACCGCCTCCGTCCACACCGCCAGCAAACCCTCCATCACCTCCGCCAGCTCCGGCACCTCCCGCTCCACCACCTCGCGCACCCGCTCGGCAAACCGCCCGCGCGAAACCTTCCCCAGCCGAATCCCGTGCGCCTTGAGCAGCCCACGAATCGTCGAGCCCACACCGCGGTAGGCCCGAACCAGCGCCTCGCGACCCCGCAGCACGCTCCGCCCCACCCGCGACTCGGCCGACTTGCGGTGCACCCGCCGGTACCAACCCCCACGCACCAGCTGCGCCAGCGTGTACGCATCGCGCGCATCCGTCTTCTTCTTCGTCCTCACCACTCCCCGCGCCGCCCGCGCATCGATCACCTCCACCTCGTGGCCCGAACCCTCCACTACCCCCGCCGCCCACTCGGCCAGCGGGCTCGCCTCCACCACCACACGCATCCGGCCCCATCGCCTCCCCGCATCCTCCAGCAACCTCCGCAACGCCCCCTCCTCCGTCTTCACCGTCCGCTCCAGACACCGCTCACCCGCCGCATCCACAATGCACACCGCGCTCCTCTTGTCCGCCAGGTCAATTCCACAGTACGCTTTCATCGGGGTCTCCTCCTGTTGCTTGAGTCGCCTACGCGACCTCGTTTCACAGTCCCAGGAGGTTGACCCCTTTCCACATACACCGTCCAGCCCCAGCCCCCTCAGCTCCGGGGCCGCTTTATCCCATCTCCCACAATCGGCAGCAATCCTCGCCTCTCGCCTCTCGCCTCTTGCCTCCCGTCAACTGCAGACCGCAGACCGCAAACCGCCTACCGTCCCCCGATCCGCTCGACGCCGCCCATGTACGGCCGCAGCGCCTCGGGCACCACGACGCTGCCGTCGGGCTGCTGGTAGTTCTCGAGCACGGCCACCAGGGTGCGGCCCACGGCCAGGCCCGAGCCGTTGAGGGTGTGCACGGGCTCGGGCTTTCCCGTGTCGGGGTTGCGCCAGCGCGCCTGCATGCGCCGCGCCTGGAAGGCCTCGAAGTTGCTGCACGAGGAGATCTCGCGGTAGCGGCCCTGCCCCGGCAGCCACACCTCGAGGTCGTAGGTCTTGGCCGCGGCGAAGCCGAGGTCGCCGGCGCAGAGGCTCACCACGCGGTAGGCGAGCCCCAGGCGCCGGAGCACGGCCTCGGCGTGGGCGGTGAGCGCCTCCAGCGCGCCGTAGGAGTCCTCGGGGCGGACGATCTGCACCAGCTCCACCTTCTCGAACTGGTGCTGGCGGATCATGCCGCGCGTGTCGCGCCCGTAGGCGCCGGCCTCGGCCCGGAAGCAGGGCGTGTGGCAGACGAAGCGCAGCGGCAGCGCGTCGGCCGGAAGGATCTGCTCGCGCACGAGATTGGTGACCGGCACCTCGGCGGTGGGGATGAGCCAGAAGGGGGGGTCGGCCTCGACGCGGAACAGGTCCTCCTCGAACTTGGGCAGCTGCCCCGTGCCGACGAGGGCCTCGCGGTGGACCAGGTAGGGGACGTAGACCTCGCGGTAGCCGTGCTCGGCGGTGTGCAGGTCGAGCATGAACTGGATGAGGGCGCGCTGCAGGCGCGCGGCCTCGCCGCGCAGCACCACGAAGCGCGCCCCCGACAGGCGCGCG
>WGBS01000056.1 GCA_015494165.1 Gammaproteobacteria bacterium
GTGTGGCTCGCCGCGCAGGCGGCCACCTCTTCCACGGTGCCGGCCACCACCACCTCGCCGCCCGCCTCGCCGCCCTCCGGGCCGAGGTCCACGATCCAGTCGGCGGCGGCGACCACGTCCAGGTTGTGCTCCACGACGACGAGCGAGTGCCCGGCCTCGAGCAGGCGCTCGAGCGCGCGCAGCAGCACCTCGACGTCGGCCGGGTGCAGGCCCGTGGTGGGCTCGTCGAGCAGCAGCAGCGTGCCGCCCGCGGGCGCGCCGGCACGCGGCGCCCGCGCCTTCGCCAGGTGGCCGGCGAGCTTCAGGCGCTGCGCCTCGCCCCCCGAGAGCGTGGGCACGGGCTGGCCGAGGCGGAGATAGCCCAGCCCCACGGCGCGCAGCGGCTCGAGGGCGGCCAGCACCTCGGCGTCGCCCGCGAAGAAGGCCGCCGCCTCCTCCACCGTCATGTCGAGCACGTCGGCGACCGAGGCCGGAGGCAGGCCGCAGCCCGGGGCGGGATCGAGCACCACCTCCAGCACCTCGGGGCGGTAGCGGCGCCCGTCACACTCCGGGCAGCGGAGGTACACGTCGGCGAGGAACTGCATCTCGACGTGCTCGAAGCCCGAGCCCTTGCAGGCGGGGCAGCGGCCGTCGCCGGCGTTGAAGCTGAAGGTGCCGGCCGTGTAGCCGCGCTCGCGCGCACGCGGCGCGGCGGCGAAGCGCCGCCGGATCACCTCCCAGGCGCCGACGTAGCTCGCCGGGCAGGCGCGCGCGGTGCGCCCGATGGGCGACTGGTCCACCAGCACCACGTCCGCCAGGTGGCGGTGGCCGCGCAGGCTCCGGTGCGGCCCCGGCGCCTCGCCGCCCAGCCCGAGGCGCCGGCGCAGGGCCCGGTGCAGGACCGTCTCGACGAGCGTGGACTTGCCCGAGCCGGAGACGCCCGTGACGCACACGAGGCGGTTGAGCGGCAGGGCGACGTCGATGCCCTTGAGGTTGTGGGCGCGGGCGCCGCGCACCTCGAGCCAGCGCGTGGCGCGGTCCGGCGGGCGGCGCCGGCGCGCGCGCCACGGCCGCAGCCGCCCCGAGAGATAGCGGCCGGTGGCGGTGCCGGCCGCCGCCACCGCCTCCGGCGTCCCCGCGGCGACGATGCGCCCGCCGCGCTCGCCCGGCCCCGGGCCCAGGTCGAGGATGCGGTCGGCGGCGCGCATGAGCTGCGCGTCGTGCTCGACCACCACCAGCGTGTTGCCCGCCGCGCGCCTGGTGGGCTCGTCGAGCACGAAGAGCGTGTTCACCAGCGAGGCGCCGAGCGCCGTGGTGAGGTTGATGCGCTGCACCTCGCCGCCGGAGAGCGTGCGCGACTGGCGGTCGAGCGTGAGGTAGCCGAGCCCGACCTCGTCGAGGTAGCGCAGCCGCGAGCGGATCTCGCCGAGCAGGAGCTCGGCCGCCTGGTCGAGGGGCGCGGGGAGCGCGAGCCGCTCGAAGAAGGCGCGTGTGCGCGCGATGGGCAGCGCCGCGAGCTCGTGCAGCGCGAGCCCCGGAAGCGCGCCGTAGCGCGCCCGCGGCAGGCGCACGCCCCGCGGGCGCACGCGCGCGGCGGGCGCGAGCACGGCATCCGCATCGGCGCGGCCGCCAAGGCGCCACCACAGCGCCTCCGGGCGCAGGCGCGCGCCGCCGCAGTCCGGGCAGGTCTCGTAGCTGCGGTAGCGCGAGAGCAGCACGCGGATGTGCATCTTGTAGCTCTTGCCCTCGAGCCACTCGAAGAAGCGGCGCACCCCGTACCAGACGCCCTCGTCGAAGCCCCCCTCGCCCTCCAGCACCCAGCGGCGCTGGGCCGCGGTGAGCCGCCGCCAGGGCACGTCCACGGGGACGCCGCGCGCGCGCGCGAAGCGCAGCAGGTCCTCCTGGCATTCGGCGTAGCTCCCGCCCTGGAAGGGCCGGACGGCGCCCTCGGCGAGGCTGAGCGAGGGGTCGGGCACCACCAGGTCCCAGTCGATGCCGATCACGCGCCCGAAGCCGCGGCAGGTGGGGCAGGCGCCGACCGGCGAGTTGAAGGAGAACAGCGCCGGCGTCGGCTCGGCGAACTCGCGCTCGCAGTCCGGGCAGTGCAGGGCGGCGGAGTAGCGCAGCGGCCGCCCGCGCGGGCGCCGCCCCTCGTCGAGCGGCTGCAGGTGCACGCGCCCGCCGCCGTGGGCGAGCGCGGCCTCGATCGCCTCGGCGAGGCGCGCGCGCGCGGCGGGCTCGACCCGCAGGCGGTCCTGCACCACCTCGAGCCGCCCGCCCCGCCGCCGCAGCACCCGCGTCCAGCCTGCGCGCGCCAGGAAGTCCTCCACCTCCCCGCGGGCGAGCGATTCCGGCACCTCGACCGGAAAGGTCACGGCCACGCGCTCCCCGGCGAGGCGCGCGAGCGCCTCCTCGACCACGGACTGGGACGTGTCGCGGCGCACCTCGCGCCCGCAGCCGGGGCAGTACAGGCGCGCGGCGCGCGCGTAGAGGAGCTTGAGGTGGTCGGCGAGCTCGGTCATGGTGCCCACCGTCGAGCGCGAGGTGCGCACCGGGTTGGTCTGGTCGATGGCGACCGCCGGCGGGATGCCCTCGATGCGCTCGGCGCGGGGACGGTCCATGCGCTCGAGGAACTGGCGCGCGTAGGGCGAGAAGGTCTCGACGTAGCGGCGCTGGCCCTCGGCGTAGAGGGTGTCGAAGGCGAGCGAGCTCTTGCCCGAGCCGGAGACGCCGGTGACGACCACCAGCTCGCCGAGCGGCAGGTCGAGGTCGATGCCGCGCAGGTTGTTCTGGCGCGCGCCGCGCACGCGGATCACGCCGCGCTCGCGCTCGGGCGCGGCGGCGGGCGTGGGCTGCTTGCGGGGCTCTCGCGGGGCGTCCATCGGGGAGCGGGCCGCGCGGCGGCGGCACAGCCGGCTAGCTTAGCACCGCGCGGCCCGCCGGCGCGCGGGCGGAGCGGCCGGAGTTTCCGCTACAATCTTGGGGCCGACCCTTCACCACCACTTCCGACGGGGTCCCCCGAAGATGGCCTCCAGCAACGAGGAAAAGTCGCTGTTCGACCGCGCGGCCGACGAGGCGGTGGCCCTGGGCAACCGCCTGCTCGACGAGAACCCGGACGCCGACGCCTGGGAGATCGCCTCCGGGCTGCTCGCGGGCGTGGTGCACTTCTGGCTCTACACCCGCCAGCCCTGCGGCGATCCGGGCTGCGAGAGCTGCGCGGAGGTGGCGACGGCCGAGCAGCGCCTGCGCCAGCTCCTCGACGAGACGCGCCAGTCCGCCGAGGAGAGCGACTACTACCACACGCCCTACGACAGCAACGTCGGCACCGCCTGAGCCGGCGCCGGCTCAGCCAGCGACCGCGGCCAGGACGCGCATGGGCCCCGCCGCGCGCAGCCGCGCGAGCTCCCCGGCGTCGCGCACGAGCAGCGAGCCCGCGAAGCCGAGGGCGTTGACCGAGATCCCCTCCCAGCGCTCGCGTGTGCGCGGCACCACCATCATCCAGCGCCGCGTCACGAGCAGGTTGTAGGGGCGCGACTGCCAGTCGCGGCCGGCCCGGCGCACGGCCTGCACGCCGATGCGCCCGAGCAGGCGCCGGTAGAGGCGCCACAGCCGCTCCGCGCCCCCGTGCGCCTCCCAGTCGGCGGGCCCGAGCGGCGCGAGCGCGTGCGGAAAGGGCAGCCGCAGCCGCCGCCCGGCGCCGCGTCGTCACACACCCTAGAATCCCCGGCAACCGTCTCCTCGCTGCCACCAGCCCGCGCTCTGAAACTCGGCGGCAGGCGCTGCTCCCCGCACCTGGCCTCCGCTCCGCTCCGGCCCCGCGTCCGCAGCGCCGCCTCGCTGCACGCATCGAGATCCCCAGCAAGCGTCTCCTCCCTGCCACCAGCCGGCCCTCTGGAACTCGGCGGCAGGCGCTGCTCCCCGCACCTGGCCTCCGCTCCGCTCCGGCCCCGCGTCCGCAGCGCCGCCTCCATCGGCACCTCGGGGCCGACGGGGCCGAGCGGCAGGGGCACGAGCTGCAGGTGCTTGTGCGGCTGGCTGGCGCCGGCGGCCTCGCCGCCGTTGTAGAAGCCGAGCCCCCCGGCGGCGGCGAGGCAGCGCCGCAGCGCCTCCATGTCTTCGCGCGTGAGCAGCGTCTCCTGGTGCTCGAAGGCCCGGGTGACGATCAGCAGGTGGGCCGGGATCACCGGATACTTGTTGAGCACGGCGACGTGCGCCGGCCCCACCTCGCCCACCGTGAGCGCGGGCTCCGGCGGGTCGAAGGGATCCGACGCCGCGGCCTGCCCGAAGCCCCGCGGCTTGCGTCCCGTGAGCACGCGCACCACGAAGGGCACGCCCCCGTCCTCCACCACCTCCGCGCCCGTGGCCACCGGCACGAGGGCGCCGTCCGCGCGCGCCGCCTCCGCCTGCGCGCGCACGCGCTCCCACAGGGCAGCCGTCCATCCGTCCCCCGCCGCGTGCGTGCTTCTGCCCTCCTGTGCGACCATGGCGATAGCCTAACGCCCGGCGACCGTGCCCTGGAGGGGATGGGGGGCGACGGGGTGCGCACGCCCGAACGCGCGGCCCGCGGCCCGCCGTGCGACGGCCTCCCCGCCATGCCCTTGACGCCCTGGCACGGGATGCTTTACTTGTTCGTAAAGCGCTCCGAGGCACGAAGATGGCCACTGCCCGGCTGAGCAGCAAGTCGCAGATCGTGATCCCCGCCGCCATCCGGCGACGACTGGGCCTGGCGCCCGGCGACCTCCTGGAGATCCGTCAGGAAGGCGACCGCATCGTCGTGCAGAAGGTCCGGGGCTCGGCCCTGGACGCGCTCGAGCGGCTCGGGGGGCCGGTCTGGCGGGGAAGCGCGGAGGCGCTGGAGCGCGCCAGGGACGAATGGGACCGCTGAGCCCGGGCGCGATCCCCGCCGGCTCCCTGGTGGGAATCGACACCGTCGCCTGGATCTACCTGCTGGAGCGCCACCCCGACCACCATCGCACGGTGCGCGCCTTCTTCGCCCGGCTCGAGGCGGGCGAGCTGCGCGGCGCGGTCTCGGCGCTCGTGCTCGCCGAGCTCCTGGTGCCCGCCTACCGGGCCGGCGACGAGGCGCGCGCGCGCGAGCTGGCCCGCGTGCTCGAGGGCTTCCCCAACCTCCGCATCGTCGACCTCGACGGCGCCGTGGCCGCGCAGGCCGCCGCGCTGCGGGCCCGCTACGGCTTGCGCACACCGGACGCCATCCATTGCGCCACGGCCATCCGTGCGGGGTGCGACATGTTCCTCACGAACGACGCCAAGCTCCTCCGTCTCGCGCCGGAGCTCCCCGTCTGCCTGATCTCGGGGGCGGCGCCGCGCTCGTGAGCGGCCAGGCGCCACCACCGGCCGAGGGCGCCCTCACCGCCCGTCGGGCGGACGGCGCCGCTCCCGCCGCCGGCCTGTCCGGCCGGCACGGAGCCTGCACGATCTCCCGGGCGAGGACCGCCGCAGAGGAGGCACCGCCATGGCCCTGCCCCGGACCGAGCCCCGCTATCCCGAGCCCGAGGCGGTGGGGATCCCCATCCCGCCGCACCTGATCCCGGCCCGCTTCCGTGCCGGCTTCCGCCGCGCCCTCGAGGGCGGGCAGCTCGACCGCATCGAGCACTTCCGCCGCTCCTTCCGCCTCGGCTACCGCGAGGGCAAGCTCTATCTCCGCGAGCTGCGCCGCCGCCAGGGCGTGCGCAGCTTCCCCCGCCAGGGGCGCGTGCGCTTCCGCTGCCTGGGCTGACAGCGGCGGGAGGCGGGAGAGCGTACCTCGCGGGTGCACCCCCCGCC
>WGBS01000057.1 GCA_015494165.1 Gammaproteobacteria bacterium
ACCTGGCGCAGGGCCTCGACCACGCGCTCGCGCAGCCCGCCCCCGGCGCCCTCGCCGGTCCCGCCGCCACCCTGATCCGTGCCCTCTGCCGCCATCGCCCTCACTCCGTCGAGACCTGCTCCTGCCCCTCGATGGCGGCATGGAGCGTGTGCCAGGCGAGCGTCGCGCACTTGACGCGCGCCGGGAACTCCTTGACGCCGGCGAGCACCTCGAGCTTGCCGAGCTCGACCGGCTCGCCCGCCGGCTCGTCCATGATCATGGCGTGGAAGCCGCGGAACAGCCGCTCGGCCTCCTCCAGCGTCCTGCCCCTGACGGACTCGGTGAGCAGCGAGGCCGAGGCGGTGGAGATGGCGCACCCCTTGCCCTCGAAGGCCACGTCCTCGATGCGCCCGTCCTCGCCCACCTTCAGGTAGAGGGTGAGCTGGTCGCCGCACAGGGGGTTGAAGCCCTCGGCCCTGTGCGTGGCGCCCTCCAGACGGCCGAAGTTCCGCGGGTTGCGGTTGTGGTCGAAGATGACCTCCTGATAGAGATCGCGCAGGTCGCTCATCGTCCGAACATGCTCCGTACCCGGTGGAGCGCCGCCACCAGGGCGTCGATGTCCTCGCGCGTGTTGTAGAGCGCGAAGGAGGCGCGCGCGGTCGCCGGCACGCCGTAGCGCTGCATGACGGGCATGGCGCAGTGGTGGCCGGCGCGCACCGCCACCCCCTCGTGGTCGAGGATGGTGCCGACGTCGTGCGGGTGGATGTCGTCGAAGACGAAGGAAACCAGGCCCGCGCGCTCGCGCGCGCGGCCGATGAGGCGCAGGCCCGGCACCTCGGCGAGCGCCTCGTCGGCGTAGGCGAGCAGCTCGCGCTCGTGGCGGGCGATGGCCTCCAGCCCCACGCCCCGCACGTAGTCGATGGCCGCGCCGAGGCCGATGGCGCCGACGATGTGCGGGGTGCCGGCCTCGAACTTGGCCGGCGGCGGCGCCCAGGTGCTGCCCTCGAAGGTGACCTGGCGGATCATCTCGCCGCCGCCCTGGTAGGGCGGCATGGCCTCGAGGAGCTCGCGCCGCGCCCACAGCACGCCGATGCCGGTGGGCCCGTAGAGCTTGTGCCCCGAGAAGGCGTAGAAGTCGCAGCCGAGGGCCTGCACGTCGACCGGCATGTGCGGCGCCGCCTGCGCGCCGTCGACCAGGGCCAGGGCGCCGTGGGCGTGGGCGATCTCGACGAGCCGCCGCACGGGATTGATGGTGCCGAGGGCGTTGGAGAGCTGCGTGACGGCGACGATGCGCGTGCGCTCGCCGCACAGGCGCTCGAACTCCTCGACCAGCAGGTTGCCGTCGTCGTCGATGGGCGCCACGCGCAGCACCGCGCCGGTGCGCTCGCACACGAGCTGCCAGGGCACGATGTTGGAGTGGTGCTCCATCTCCGTGACCAGCACCTCGTCGCCAGGGCGCAGGTTGGCGCCGCCCCAGCTCGCGGCTACCAGGTTGATGGCCTCGGTGGTGCCGCGCACGAAGACGATCTCGCGCCGGTCGGGGGCGTTGAGGAAGGCGCGCACCTTCTCGCGCGCGCCCTCGTAGGCCTCGGTCGCGCGCTCGCTCAGCCAGTGCACGCCGCGGTGCACGTTGGAGTACTCGCGCGCGTAGTAGTGCTGGACCGCCTCCAGCACCGCCCGCGGCTTGTGCGCGGTGGCGGCGTTGTCCAGGTAGACGAGCGGCCGGCCGCGCACCTCCTGCGCGAGCGCCGGGAAGTCGCGCCGCAGGCGCTCGACGTCGAGGGCCCCGACCGTGGCGGCCACGCTGCGCTCCGGCGCGCTCATATCACCCCCTCGGCCTCGCGGCCGGCGAGCAGCACCGCCGTCAGGCGCCGCTCGAGCTGCACCCGCACCGGCTCCAGCGCCATGCGCTCGAGCACGTCCGAGGCGAAGGCGTAGACCAGGAGGCTGCGCGCGAGCTCGGCGTCGATGCCGCGCGAGCGCAGGTAGAAGAGCGAGGTCTCGTCGAGCTCGCCCACGGTCGAGCCGTGCGAGCACTTGACGTCGTCGGCGTAGATCTCGAGCTGCGGGCGGCTGTCGGCCTCGGCGTCCTCCGAGAGCAGCAGGTTGTGGTTGGCCTGCTCGGCGTCGGTGCGCTGCGCGCCCGGGTGCACGACCACGCGCCCGGTGAAGGCGCCGCGCGCGCGGCCGTCGAGCACCCCCTTGTAGAGCTCGCGCGAGACGGCCCCGGCGGTGCGGTGCTCGATGCGGGTGTGGTTGTCGACCTGCTGGCGCCCGCCCACCACGTAGGCACCGTAGAGGTGCGTCTCCGCCCCCTCGCCGGCGAGCTCCACCTGGATGGCGCTGCGCGTCAGGCGCCCGCCGAGGGTGACGTTGTGCGAGACGTAGCGGCTGCCCGCCTCCTGGCGCACGTCGATGCGGCCCACGTGGCACAGGCCCGCGCCCGACTCGCGCACCACGTAGTGGTCGAGGGCCGCGCCGGCGGCGAGCGCCACCGTGCAGCCGAGGTTGTCGAGGACGTCGGCCTCGGCGGTGGCGGCGTGGGTCTCGATCACCGTGGCGCGCGCGCCGGCCCCGAGCGTGAGCACGTGGCGCAGGTGGGCGCCGGCCTCGGGCGCGGCGCTGCGCAGGTGCACGATCTGCAGCGGGCGCTCGAGCGCGACGCCGTCGGCCACGCGCAGCCAGACGCCGTCGGTCATGAAGGCGAGATTGAGCGCCGTGAAGCCGTCCGCGCCCTCCGGAAGCCGCAGCCACGGCGCCAGCGCCTGCGGCTCGCGCGCCAGCGCCTCGGCCAGCCCCATGACGGTGACACCCTCGGGCAGCGCGCCCAGCGCCGAGAGCCCCGGCACCAGGAAGCCGTCCACCAGGACGATGCGGTGCGCCTCGAGGCCCTCGAAGGCGAGGGCGCGCACCGCGTCCTCGGCCACCGGCCCGGGGCCGGCCGCCGGGGGGGCGAGGCGGCGCGCGAGCGCGCGCACGTCGGTGTACTTCCAGTCCTCGTCGCCGCGCGCGGGCAGGCCCGCGGCGCGGAAGCGCTCGAGCGCCTGCTCGCGCAGGGCCTCGAGCCAGGCGAGGCCCGCGCCCGGCAGGCGCGCACGGCGCTCGCGGAAGGCCGCCGCCAGGCGCTCGGCCGGATCCGGGCGCGGCTGCGGCTGCGCGCTCATGCCGCCGGCCCCGCGCCGGCGCCGAGGCCGGCCTCCTCCAGCACCCAGCCGTAGCCGCGCTTCTCGAGCTCGAGCGCGAGGGTGCGGTCGCCGGAGCGCACGATGCGCCCGCCGGCGAGCACGTGCACCTTGTCCGGGACGATGTAGTCGAGCAGGCGCTGGTAGTGCGTCACCACGAGGAAGGCGCGCTCGGGCGAGCGCAGGCTATTGACGCCCTCGGAGACGATGCGCAGGGCGTCGATGTCGAGGCCCGAGTCGGTCTCGTCGAGGATGGCGAGCGTGGGCTCGAGGACCGTCATCTGCAGGACCTCGTTGCGCTTCTTCTCGCCGCCCGAGAAGCCCTCGTTGACCGAGCGGTAGAGGAACTGCTCGTCCATGCGCACGAGGCGGATCTTCTCCTTGACCAGCTTGAGGAAGTCCATGGCGTCGAGCTCGGGCAGGCCGCGGTGCTTGCGCACGGCGTTGACCGCCGCCTTGAGCAGGTAGACGTTGCTCACCCCCGGGATCTCGACCGGGTACTGGAAGGCGAGGAAGACGCCCTCGCGCGCGCGCTCCTCGGGCGCCATCTCCAGCAGGTTGCGGCCCTTGTAGAGGACCTCGCCCTCGGTGACCTCGTAGCCCTCGCGCCCGGCGAGCACGTTGGCGAGCGTGCTCTTGCCGGAGCCGTTGGGCCCCATGATGGCGTGCACCTCGCCGGCGTCCACCGCGAGGTCGATGCCCCGGAGGATGGGCTTGCCCTCCACCGAGACGTGCAGGTTGCGGATCTCGAGCAGCATCGTGCGCATACCTCTCCTGCGGCCCGCGCACGGGCCGCCTTCCGTCATGGCCGTCAGCCGACGGCGCCCTCCAGGCTCACCCCGAGCAGCTTCTGGGCCTCGACCGCGAACTCCATGGGCAGCTCCTTGAAGACCTCCTTGCAGAAGCCGTTGACGATCATGGAGACGGCGTCCTCGGCCGAGAGCCCGCGCTGCATCAGGTAGAAGAGCTGGTCCTCGCTGATCTTCGAGGTGGTCGCCTCGTGCTCGACCTGCGCCGTGCGGTTGCGCACCTCGATGTAGGGGAAGGTGTGCGCGCCGCAGCGGTCGCCAATGAGCAGCGAGTCGCACTGGGTGTAGTTGCGCGCGCCCTCGGCGCTCTTCGCCACCCGCACCAGGCCGCGGTAGGCGTTCTGGCCGCGGCCCGCGGAGATGCCCTTGGAGATGATGGTGCTGCGGGTGTTCTTCCCGATGTGGACCATCTTGGTGCCGGTGTCGGCCTGCTGGCGGTTGTTGGTGAGCGCCACCGAGTAGAACTCGCCCACGGAGTTGTCGCCCTCGAGGATGACGCTCGGGTACTTCCAGGTGATGGCCGAGCCGGTCTCGACCTGCGTCCAGGAGATCTTGGCGTCCTCGGCGCACAGGCCGCGCTTGGTGACGAAGTTGTAGATGCCGCCGCGGCCCTCCTCGTCGCCCGGATACCAGTTCTGCACCGTCGAGTACTTGATCTCGGCGCCCTTGAGGGCGACGAGCTCGACGACCGCGGCGTGGAGCTGGTTCTCGTCGCGCATGGGGGCGGTGCAGCCCTCGAGGTAGCTCACGTAGCTGCCCTCGTCGGCGACGATCAGCGTGCGCTCGAACTGGCCCGTGTTGGCGGCGTTGATGCGGAAGTAGGTGCTGAGCTCCATCGGGCAGCGCACGCCCGGCGGCACGTAGACGAAGGAGCCGTCCGAGAACACCGCCGAGTTGAGGGCGGCGAAGAAGTTGTCGGTGTAGGGCACCACCGAGCCCAGGTACTTCTCGACGAGGTCCGGGTGCTCGCGCACCGCCTCGGAGAAGGAGCAGAAGATCACGCCGTGCTCGGCCAGCTTCTCCTTGAAGGTCGTCGCCACCGAGACCGAGTCGAAGACCGCGTCCACGGCCACCCCGGCGAGCCGCTCCTGCTCGCGCAGCGGGATGCCGAGCTTTTCGTAGGTCTCGAGCAGCTTGGGGTCGACCTCCTCCAGGCTCTTGGGCCGTTCCTTCTGCTTCGGCGCCGCGTAGTAGCGGATCGCCTGGTAGTCGATGGGCTCGTAGCGCACGTGCGCCCAGCGCGGCTCGCGCATGGTCAGCCAGTGGCGGTAGGCCTTCAGGCGCCACTCGAGGAGGAACTCCGGCTCCTCCTTCTTCGCGGAGATGAGGCGGATGATGTCCTCGTTGAGGCCGGGGGGGACGGTCTCCTCCTCGACCTCGGTGACGAAGCCCGCCTCGTAGCGCCGCTTGAGCAGGGCGTCGATGTTCTGCTGGCTGCGTGAGGACATCTCTCCCTCCGTCCGCGCCGGCCGCGGGACGCTTGCCTGTCGCCTGGACGGGCGGCCGGCGGCCGCCGGCCTAAAACCGAGTCGTCAGGTCGGTTATTAGGCTACGGTACCTGAGCAAAACAGTCAAATTCTCCGCGACGGGCCGCTGTCCGCGACGGGCATCCCCCTGATCCGAGCCTCGAAGAATACCCCACGTGCGGGTCAATTTTAACAACTCCTGATATAGGGGCGCCGCCTTTCCCCCAGTGAGCGTGGCGTTGAGCCTGCGCCGCATGCCGCCACATAAGAGGAGCGGGTGGCATCCGACCGCAACGGGCCGCGCCAGCGGCCGGGAGGTATGGCGATGCACCGCAGGCTCTACTTCGTGCTGCCCGACGCCGGGCACGCGCGGGCCGCGGCCGCCGACCTCAGGGCGGCCGGCCTCGCCGACGCCCACCTCCACGCCCTTGCCCGGGAGGGCACGGACCTCGCGGGGCTCCCGCCGGCGAATCCCCGCCAGCGCATCGACACCCTCGGGCGCGCCGAGCGCTGGCTGTGGAACGCCAACCTCGCGCTCTTCGCGCTCGCCCTCGCGGGCCTCGCCTGGGCGCTGACCGCGGGCGCCGCACTCGCGGCGGCGGTGGCGCTCGCGGTGATGGTGGCCACCGTCACGGCGGGCTACCTGTTCGTCCAGCGCCTCCCGCACACGCACCTGGAGGAGTTCCGCCAGGCGCTCGCGCACGGCGAGGTGCTCCTGATGGTCGACGTGCCGGCCGGGCGCGTGGCGGAGATCGAGGCGCTGATGCGCCGCCGCCATCCCGAGGCCGTGCCGGGCGGCTCCACCTGGACCGTGGACGCCCTCGGCGTCTGAGCTGCCGGCCCGGGGCCCGCGCCGGCGCGGGCCGGCAGTTTACAATGGCGCCATGAGTGTCCCCTGCCAGGAGCCCGCGCCCGACGCACCGGGAGGCGTGCCCGTGGCGCGGCCCGCGCCGCGCCGGCGCACGCTCGCCGTGCGCGTGGGCCGCGTCACCATCGGCGGCGGCGCGCCGGTGGTGGTCCAGTCCATGACCAACACCGAGACCGCCGACGTGGCCGCCACCGTGGCGCAGGTCGCCGAGCTCGCCCGCGCCGGCTCGGAGCTGGTGCGGGTGACGGTCAACACCGAGGCCGCCGCCCGCGCCGTGCCCGCCATCCGCGAGCGCCTCGACGCCATGGGCGTCGACGTGCCGCTCGTCGGCGACTTCCACTTCAACGGCCTGCGCCTGCTGCGCGCCGTGCCCGAGTGCGGCGAGGCGCTCGCCAAGTGGCGCATCAACCCCGGCAACGTCGGCCGCGGCGCGAAACGCGACGCCAACTTCGCGGGCATCGTCGAGCTCGCCTGCCGCATGGAGCGCCCGCTGCGCATCGGCGTCAACTGGGGCAGCCTGGACCAGGCCCTGCTCGCCCGGCTCATGGACGAGAACGCCCGCCGCCGCGAGCCGCTGCCGCCGGAGGCGGTGGTGCGCGAGGCGGTCGTGACCTCGGCGCTGGAGAGCGCGCGCGCGGCCGTGGCCCTCGGCCTGCCGCGCGAGCGCATCGTCCTCTCGTGCAAGACCAGCGCCGTGCAGGACCTGATCGCGGTCTACCGGGCGCTCGCCGCGCGCTGCGACTGGCCGCTGCACCTAGGGCTGACCGAGGCCGGCATGGGCGACCAGGGCGTGATCGCCTCGACGGCGGCGCTCGCGGTGCTCCTCCAGGAAGGCATCGGCGACACCATCCGGGTCTCGCTCACGCCCGAGCCCGGCGGCGACCGCACCCGCGAGGTGCGCGTGGCCCAGCAGATCCTCCAGAGCCTCGGGCTGCGGCGCTTCGCCCCCCGGGTGGTGGCCTGCCCGGGCTGCGGGCGCACCACGAGCGACCTCTTCCAGCGGCTCGCCCGCGAGGTGGAGGGCTTCCTCGCCGAGCGCATGCCGGACTGGCGCCGCCGCTTCCCCGGCGTCGAGTCCATGACCGTCGCCGTCATGGGCTGCGTCGTCAACGGCCCGGGCGAGAGCCGCCACGCCGACATCGGCATCAGCCTGCCGGGCGCCGGCGAGCGGCCCGTGGCGCCGGTCTACGAGGACGGCGAGAAGACCGTGACCCTCAAGGGCGAGGGCCTGGCCGAGGCGTTCAAGGCCCGGATCGAGGCCTACGTCCGCCGCCGATACGGAAACGGCTGACAGATAGCAGGCCGCGGTTCACGGTGGCACCAAGCGAAGCGCACCACCGTGGTCGGCAGATCGGTGCGGCGTCTCGCCGATCACCGCGAGCCGTATACCGCGAGCTGTTCACCAGCGAAACTTGTCCCACAGCTCCGGGTGCGCCCAGAAGCGCGGGTTGAGCCAGTCCGGGGTCTCCTTGTAGTCGTGGAGGTCGAAGCGCCACAGGCGCCCGTCCTCCCCAACCGGCGTCAGGCCGAGGGCGACGCAGGCCGGCGCCTCCCATCCCGCCGGCACCGGCTCGGGCAGCGCGAGCACGAGCCGGCGCGCGTGCACATCGCGCAGCGCCGCCACCAGCCGCCCGGCCTCCGCGCACGGGAGGGCGCGGACCACGTCGGGCCCCAGCACGGCGAGGTCCCAGCGCCCCCCGGGACGCGCGGGATCGGCGAGCGCCGCCGCCGGCGCGCGCCGCACGAGCTCCGGCGGCGGGCGCACGCCCGCCGCCCATGCGGCGACCGCACCCTCCGGGTCCTCGCCCACGAGCAGCACCGCCCGCGGCCGCCAGCGGCCGAGCAGGTCGCCCAGCACCCGCGCCCGTCCCGCCGCCTCCGCGCGTGCGCCCATGCCGTGTGCCCGTCCGCGCTCGCCCCGCTTCCGGTAAGCTTAGCGCGCAGGCGCGCGGGGCGCTGCGCGCACGCCGCTGCCCCCGGAGGGAAGCTCCGAGCGCAGGGCGGCCGGGGCCGGGCCGCCGTGCGGGGAGGTGCGATGAGCGATCAGACATCCGAGGAAGGCTTCGTCGCGCTCGGCATCGCGGTGCTGACG
>WGBS01000058.1 GCA_015494165.1 Gammaproteobacteria bacterium
ACGGCGATGCGGCCGGGGCCGGGGCCGGTCTGGGCGAGGCGGCCGCCGGCGTTGTCGAGGGCGGCGCCGGCGACCTCGAGCGCGGCGCCGGCGCTGTCGGCCCCGGCGTGGTCGACGGCCCCGCGGGCCGCGAGCCGCAGCATGCCGCCCGCGCGCTGGCGGCCGCGCAGCCGCAGCGTGCCGCCGGCGTCGAGCGCGAGGTCCGCGCCGGGGGCCGCCGCGACGCGGCCGGCCGCGTCCACGCCCGCGGCGGTGACCGAGCCCGCGGCGGTCTCGAGGTCGCCGCCGGCCTCGAGGCGCACCCCGCCCGCGGCGCTCACGGTGCCCGCCTGCACGAGCGCGCCCGCGGCCGTGGCGCGGGCCGCGCCGCCGGCGCGCACGGTGCCCGTGCTCTCGACGGCGCCGGCCTCGAGGCGCACGTCGCCGGAGGCGGCGAGGGTGCCGGCGTTGACGAGGCGGCCGTCGGCGGTCAGGACCAGGTTCCCGGCGCCGGCCTCGAGCGTGCCGGCGTTGCGCACGCCGGCGCCGGCCTCGGTCACGATGAGGCGGATCTTGCCGGCGTACATGCCGCCGAGGGCGGCGACGTCGATGGCGAAGGCGGGGGCGTCCCCCGCGCCGGGCGCGGCGCCCGTGCGGGCGCCGCCGGCGCCGTACCTGCCGGCGCCGGCCGCCACCGTCAGCTCGCGTGCCCAGACGGCGCCGCGCAGCTCCACGGCGCGGGCGATGAGCGCGGTGTGGTCGGCCCCGCGCGCGTCGAGGCCGCCCTCGCCGACGCGCACGGTGCCGCCCACCACGCGGTAGCCCTCGAGGCGGCCACCCTCGACGACGGGCGTGCCGGTGGTGAGCGTGGCGCGGCTGGCGTTGATGAAGCCGCAGCCGTCGCAGGTGATGCCGGCGGGGTTGGCGACGACGACCTCGGCGCGGTCGCCGGCCACCTCCAGGTAGCCGCCGAGCTCGCTCGGGTCGCCCGAGCGGACCTCGTTGAGGATGATGCGCGCGGTGCCGCCGGCGAGGTTGGGGTTGCCCTGGATCCAGCCGGCGAGCCGCGTGCGCACGTCCGTGCGGGCGTTGTTGAGGATCGCGCCCGGGGCGGCGACGTCGAAGCGCGCATAGGCGTTGCGCGAGACGCCGGCGGGGCTCGGCGCGGCGATGTCCACCTGGGGCAGGCCGCTCGCGGTGCGGTGCACCTGCGGCCGCTCGCCGGGGGCGGCGTTCGGGTCGGCGACGATGCCGGGGTCCGCCTGGGCGGCCGGGGCGAGCGCCGCGGCCAGGACGGCGGCCGCGGCGGCGCCCGGGCCGCGGCCCTTGCGGCGGGCCCGGGCGTGCTCCGGCGCGGGCACCCACTGCCCGCGCGCCCCGCTGTAGACGAGCCGGTAGATCCTGTTCATCGTCCGTGCCTCCCGTCGCATGCCTGCCGCTCACCCCGCCGCGCGCGTCCACGCGATCCGGAAGCCCGCCGTGACGGCGTCGGTGCGGAAGCCGGCCGGCCTCTCCAGAGGCCAGCCGACGAAGACCTCCCAGTCGAGCCCGCGGCGCCGGCCCCGCACCCCCACGGCCGCCCCGGTCAGGCGCCGGCCGGCGAGCAGCCGCGCCGACGGCCCGCGCACGCGCCCGTGGTCGAGCGCCGCGTAGAGCTCCACGCCCGGGCGCGGCGTCCAGGCGAGCTCGTCGCGCAGCAGCCAGCCGGAGTCGGCCGAGAGCAGGCGCTCGCCGTCGAAGCCGCGCACCGTCCAGCGCCCGCCGATGGCGAAGCGGTGCTGGGGCACGAGCGGCGTGCGGTGCCACTGGGCGCGCGCCTCGGCGCGCCAGCGGAGCCGGGGCCGAAGGCGCAGGTCGAGGGCCGCGCGCGCGACGGCGAGCCGCGGCCGCGCGGTGCCCTCGCCCGCCGCCTCCTCGGGCGCGCGCAGCGCCCCGAGCGCGCCGGTGCCGCGGCGCAGCTCGGCCTCGAGGCGCAGGGTTCCGCGGGGCAGGAAGCGGTCGTGGCGCACGCCCGCGGCGACGAGGGTCATGCGCCGGCGCTGCACGGCGATCTCGACGTCCTCGATGAAGCTGCGGTAGCGCTCGTGGCGCAGCGCGGCGTAGAGGCGCGTGCGGCTCGCGCGGTCGCGGTGCACGGTGCGCGCGAGCTCCGCCTCCCAGCGCCGCACGCGGCCGCTGTAGACGTAGCTCGTGAGCGCCCCGGCGACGGTCTGGTGGTAGCGCAGCCGGCTCGCGCGCAGCGCGAGGTGCCACCACCCCGCGAGCGGGAGCGACCAGTGGGCGGCGAGGCTTCGGGTGCCGCGGCCGGCGCCGCGCCAGTCGCCGTCGAGGCCGATCTCGCGCCCGACGGCGACGTAGGCGAGGTCGTTGAGCCGCAGGAGGTGGTCGGCCGCGAGGGTGAGGCTCGCCTGGTAGCGCCCGGTGGCGCGCGTGCCCGCGTCGTCCACGGCGAGGGTGACGCGCACGGGGCGGCGCTGCTCCCAGCCGACCACGAGGTCGCTCTCCCCGGGCCGCGCCCCGGGGGCGATGTCGATGCGCGCGCGCACGCTGGGCAGCCGCTCGAGGCTCTCCAGCGCCTCCTCCAGCGCGCGCAGGTCCAGCAGGTCCCCGGGGCGCAGCGGGAAGGCGTTGGCGAGGCGCGCCCGCGCGCCGCTGCCGGGCGCGAGCCGGATGCGCCCGACGCGGCCGGGGATCACGGTGAGCGTGAGCGTGCCGCCGCTGAGATCCTGCGGCCGGACGAGCACCCGGGTGGTCACGTAGCCACGGGCGATGAGGGCGTTCTGCACGCGGCGCGCCACCACCGCGATGCCGCGCGCGCCGAGGCAGCGGCCCCGCGCCGGGTCGCCCGGCGCGTCGGCGGCGACGAGCGCCGGGCGGAAGCGCCGCGCGAGACGCCCGCCGGACGAGGCGCCGCCGGCGGGGTCGCGCACCTCGAGGCGGATGCGGCGGACGGTGAGCACGGGCGCTCGCCGCGCGGGATGGTCAGGCGCGCCGCCTCCGGCACCTGGAGGCGCAGATGCGGCGCGGGCTCGCGGCGCTCGCGCAGGGCGCGCTCGCGCTGGCGCTCGAGGAGCTGCTCGGCGTCGGCCTGCGGCGTCGCGGCGTGCGCC
>WGBS01000059.1 GCA_015494165.1 Gammaproteobacteria bacterium
TGCCTGATGCGCATGGACGAGGGACTCGACACCGGCCCCGTGCTCGCCTGCGAGCGCACCCCCATCGGCCCGCGCGAGCGCGCGGGCGAGCTCGAGGCGCGGCTCGCCGAGCTCGGCGCGGCGCTGCTGGCGCGCTCGCTCCCGGCGCTCGCGGCCGGCACGCTCCAGGCCGTGCCGCAGGACGAGGCGGCGGCGACCTACGCGCCCAAGATCAGCAAGGCGGACGCCGAGCTCGACTGGCGCCTGCCGGCCGCGGAGCTCGACCGGCGCGTGCGCGCCTTCGACCCGCGGCCGGTGGCGTGGACGCGGCTCGAGGGCGAGCCGCTGCGCATCTGGCGCGCCGAGCCCCTGGCGGTGCCGGCCGGCGCCGAGCCCGGCGTCGTCGTCGCGGCGTCGGGCCACCCGGAGGTCGCCTGCGGGGAGGGGCGGCTGCGCCTGCTCGAGGTGCAGCCGGCGGGCGGAAGGCGCATGGACGCGGCGGCCTTCGCGCGCGGGCGCGCGCTCGCCGGCCGCCGCCTCGGCTGAGCGATGGCCGCGCGCGGCGCCGCCCCCCGTGCCGCGGCCGCGCGCTGGCTCGCGGGCGTGCTGGAGGGCCGCTCGCTCGCCGCCGGCCCGCCGCGCGCGGTCGAGGCCCTCGCCCCGGCCGACCGCGCGCTCGCGCAGGAGCTCGTCTACGGCACCCTGCGCTTCCTGCCGCGCCTGGAGTGGCGGCTCGGACGCCTGCTCGAGCGGCCGCTCGCGCGCCGGGCGACGGCGCTGCGCGCGCTCCTCCTCCTCGGCCTCTACCAGGTGGGCGAGGGCGGCTTTCCGCCCCACGCCGCCGTGCACGCGACGGTGGCGGCTGCGGCCGGCGCGGGCGCCGCGCGCGCGCGCGGGCTCGTCAACGCGGTGCTCCGCCGCTGGCTGCGCGAGCGCGGCGCGCTCGCGGCCGCCGAGGCCGAGGTGCCGGAGGCGCGCTGGGCGCACCCGGCATGGCTGATCGAGGCCGTGCGCCGCGACTGGCCGCAGCGCTGGCAGGCGGTGCTCGAGGCCGGCAACCGCCGCCCGCCCATGACCGTGCGCGTCGCGCTCGACCGCATCGGGCGCGAGGAGGCGCGGGCGCTGCTCGCCGAGGCGGGCATCGCCTCCGAGCCGGTGCCCGCGGTGCCCTCGGCGCTGGTGCTCGCCGAGCCGGTACCGGTCGAGCGCCTTCCGGGCTTCGCGGAGGGGCTGCTCAGCGTGCAGGACGCCGCCGCCCAGCTCGCCGCGCCGCTCCTCGAGCCGCCCCCGGGCGGGCGCGTGCTCGACGCCTGCGCCGCGCCCGGCGGCAAGACGGGGCACCTCCTCGAGCTCGTGCGGTGCGGCGCCGAGGTTGTCGCGCTCGACAGCGACGCGCGCCGCATCGAGCGCCTGCGCGCCACGCTCGCGCGCCTGTGCCGCGAGGCGACGGTGTGGACCGGCAATGCGCGCGCGCCCGCCGGCTGGTGGGACGGGCGGCCCTTCGCGCGCATCCTGCTGGACGCCCCCTGCTCGGGCACGGGCGTGGTGCGCCGCCAGCCCGACATCAAGCTGCACCGGCGCGCCGCGGACGTGCCGGCGCTCGCGCGCACGCAGGCGGCCATGCTGGAGGCGCTGTGGCCGCTGCTGGAGCCGGGCGGTATCCTTCTCTATGTGACCTGCTCGCTGCTGAGGGCCGAGAACGAGGCGGTGGCGGGCGCCTTCCTCGCCGCGCACGCCGACGCCGAGGAGGCCCCCATCGAGGCCGCGTGGGGCCACGCCTGCCGCGTCGGCCGCCAGGTGCTGACGGGCGAGGGGGACATGGACGGCTTCTACTTCGCGCGCCTGCGCAAGCGCGGCGGCGCCCGCGGGTGAGCTCGGTGCACGGGATGCGGGCCGCGGTCCTGTGCCTTGCGCTCGCCGCGGCCCTGCCGGCGGCGCGCGGCGCGGCGGGTGCCGGGCCGGCGATCCAGGTGCTGTGGGCGCGCACGACGCTCGCCGACGAGGTCTACCACCTCGATGCCGACATCCGCTACGCCCTCGGGCCGGCGGCCGAGGAGGCGCTGCTGAGCGGCGTGCCGCTCACCTTCCTCACCGAGGTCGAGGTGCTGCGCCCGCGCGCCTGGCTGTGGGACGCGCGCGTGGCGCGCGTGGTCCAGCGCCACGTGCTGCGCTACCACGCCCTCAGCGAGCGCTTCGTGCTCGTGCACCGCAACACCGGCGCGCGCCGCAGCTTCCGCACCCTGGCGCGCGCCCTGGAGGCGCTCGGCACCATCCGCGGCCTGCCCCTGCTCGACCGCCGCCTGCTGCGCGTGGGCGAGACCTACGACGCGCGCCTGCGCGCGCGCCTCAGCGTCGAGGACCTGCCGGGACCCATGCGGCCCTTCGCCTACATCGAGCGCGACTGGCGCCGCCTGCGCAGCGCCTGGTACCGATGGCGCCTCGCCTCCTGAGGCCGCTCGCGCGCGCGGGCGCGGGCGGGCTGGCGCCGATGCTGGCGCTGTTCGCGGGCCTGCTCGTCTCCCTCGCCCTGCTCAGCGCGGCGACGGAGAACTCGGCGCGCTTCGGGCGCCTGTACTCGCTGCTGCTGCTGCTCAACTCCGCGGGGCTGGTGGCGCTCGCGGGCCTCATCGTCGCGAGCCTCGCGCGCATGTGGCTGCGCCACCGCGCGGGCGCCCCGGGCGCGCGCCTCACCCTGCGGCTCGCGGCCACGCTGGCGCTGCTCGCCGCGGTGCCGGTGAGCCTCGTCTACTACGTCTCGCTGCGCTTCCTCGAGCGGGGCATCGACACCTGGTTCGACGTGCGCATCGAGCGCGCCCTGGAGGACGCGCTGGCGCTGTCGCGCGCGGCCCTCGACCTGCGCATGCGGGAGCTGCTGCGCGCCACCGGGCAGGCGGCGCAGGACGCGGCCGCCGCCGCCGATCCGGCGCTGGTGCTCGAGGAGCTGCGCGCGCGCATCGGCGCGGGCGAGCTGACCCTCTACGGCAGCAACGGCCGCCTTGTGGCGACGGCGAGCGCCGAGCCCACGGCGAGCCCGCCGCCGCGCCCGGAGGAGGCCATCCTCCTGCAGGTCCGCCAGGGGCGGCCGTACATCGGGCTCGATCCCACGGGCGCGGGGCTCCAGATCCGCGTGGTGGTGCCGGTCACGGCGGCGCCGACGGCCGAGGAGCGGCTCGTGCTGCAGGCGCTGTTCCCGGTGCCGGAGCGCTTCGGGGAGCTCGCCCACGGCGTCGAGGCGGCGGTGGCCAAGTACCGCGAGCTCGCCTACCTGCGCGGGCCGCTCAAGCGCAGCTTCGCCCTGTCGCTCTCGCTGGTACTGCTGCTCAGCGTGCTGGCGGCGGTGTGGGCGGCGATCGCCGCCGCGCGCCGCCTGGTGGCGCCGCTCACCGCGCTCGCCGAGGCCACGCGCGCGGTGGCCGAGGGGCGATACGACCGCCAGCTCCCGGTGCGCGGCGACGACGAGCTCGCCTTCCTGGTGCGCTCCTTCAACGACATGGTGCGGCGCCTGGAGCAGGCGCGCACGGCGGCCGAGCGCAGCCGGCGCGCGGTGGAGGCCCAGCGCAGCTACCTCGCGGCGGTCCTCGCGCATCTCGCCTCGGGCGTCATCGCCCTCGACCGCGCGCTGCGCGTGCGCACCGCCAACGGGGCCGCGGGCCGCATCCTCGCGGTCGACCCGGGCGGGCTGCTCGAGGAGCCGTTCGAGGCCCTCGCCGTGCGCCATCCCCACCTCGCGCCGCTGGTCGACGCCATCCGCCCCCACCTCGCCGCCGCGCGGGCCGGCGGCGAGTGGCAGGAGGAGGTCACGCTCTCCGGCCCCGAGGGCCGGCGCATCCTGCGCGTGCGCGGCACCGTGCTGCCGGAGGCCGCGGGCGGCGGCCACCTCGTCGTCTTCGACGACATCACCACGCTGGTGCAGGCCCAACGCGACGCCGCCTGGGGCGAGGTGGCGCGCCGCCTCGCCCACGAGATCAAGAACCCGCTCACCCCCATCCAGCTCAGCGCCGAGCGCATCCGCCGCCGCTGCCTGCCGGAGCTCGAGGGGCGCGCCGCCGAGGTCCTCGAGCGGGCCACCCACACCATCATCCAGCAGGTGGAGGCGCTGAAGGGCATGGTGGACGCCTTCGCCGAGTACGCGCGCGCCCCGCAGGTGGCGCTGCGGCCGGTGGACCTCAACCGCCTCGCGGCCGAGGTGGTCGAGCTCTACAAGGGCACGCCCGCGCGCGTCACGCTCGAGGCCGACCCGGCCGCACCGGTGGTCGAGGCCGACGCCGCGCGCCTGCGCCAGCTCCTGCACAACCTGATCCGCAACGCCATCGAGGCCGCCGGCCCGCGCGGCGCCGAGGTGCGCGTGCGCACGCGCGCGCTGCGCGCCGACGGGCGGCGCCTCGTCGAGATCGAGGTGAGCGACAACGGGCCGGGCTTCGCACCGGAGGTCCTCGAGCGGCTCTTCGAGCCCTACGTGACTACAAAGGCCCGGGGAACCGGGCTAGGATTGGCGATCGTCAAGAAGATCGTCGAGGAGCACGGCGGCAGCATCCGTGCCCGCAACCGGCCCGGCGGCGGCGCCACCGTCGTCGTGCGGCTGCCCGCCGCCGGCACGCGGGCCGCGGCGCCCGCCCTCGGACCCGCCGGAGAGCCATGAGCGCTGCCCACATCCTGGTCGTCGACGACGAGCCCGAGATCCGCAACCTGGTGCGCGAGATCCTCGAGGACGAGGGCTACGAGGTCTCGGTGGCGGCGGACGCGCGCGAGGCGCGCGAGGCGCGGCGCCGGCGCGCGCCGGACCTGGTGCTGCTCGACATCTGGATGCCGGACGTGGACGGCATCACGCTGCTGCGCGAGTGGTGCGAGGGCGGCTCCCCGCCCTGCCCCGTGGTCATGATGTCGGGACACGGCACGGTGGAGACCGCGGTCGAGGCCACGCGCCTCGGCGCCTTCGACTACGTCGAGAAGCCGCTGTCGCTGCACAAGCTGCTCACGGTGGTCGAGCGCGCGCTCGC
>WGBS01000060.1 GCA_015494165.1 Gammaproteobacteria bacterium
CCCACAATCGGGATCTCTTTCCCGTCTCCCGCTACCCGTCTCCCGCGACCCGCCCCCCCCGTCACCCGGCAGCCGGCGCTCAGCCCGCTGTGGCGCTCTCGTCCACCTCGCGCAGGTTGGGCAGCGAGTGTGCGATGCCCTTGTGGCAGTCGATGCAGGTCTTGCCCGACTCCAGCCCCCTGACGTGCTGGCGCACGGCGCGCCGCTGCTGCTCCGTGAAGTCCATGGACTCGTACTCGTGGCAGTTGCGGCACTCGCGCGAGTCGGTCCTCTTCATCGAGGCCCACACGTGGCGCGCGAGCTCGAGACGCTTGGCCTCGAACTTCTCGCGCGTCGAGATCGAGCCCATCACCTTGTGGAAGAGCTCGTTGGTCGCCTGGATCTTGCGGATGAACTTGTACACCCACTCCTTCGGCACGTGGCAGTCGGGGCAGGTGGCGCGCACGCCGGTGCGGTTGCTGTAGTGGATGGTGTCCTTGTACTCCTGGTAGACGAAGTCGCGCATCTCATGACAGGAGATGCAGAACTCCTCGCGGTTGGTCGCCTCCATCGCCGTGTTGAAGCCGCCCCAGAAGACGATGCCGGCGACGAAGCTCGCCGCCAGCACGCCGCCCACCGACCAGCGCCCGCACGGGGTGCGCAGGCCGCGCCACAGGCGCGTGAGGAGACCGGGCCTGTCGGATCCTGCCTTGCTCATGCTCGCCCCCTTTCGCGCCCGCTCAGCGCCCCTTGCGGATGGTCGGCAGCGGCTTGAAGGTGTTCTCCACGAGCGGCGGGGCGTCCACCTGCGGCACGTGGCACTGGGTGCAGAAGTAGCGCCGCGGCGCGACGTTGCCGAGCACGTTGCCCTCGCGGTCCTTGAAGTGCGTGACGCTGACCTTGGGCGCACCCGCCTCGCCCGCGTTCGCCCAGGAATGGCAGGTCAGGCACTTGTTGAACTTGAGGTTGATCTTGTAGCCCTTGATCGAGTGCGGGATGAGCGGCGGCTGGCCCACGTGCTCGCGCGGCAGGGGGCCGCGGTCGCGCTGCCAGCGCTTGAGCTCCGGCGGGCGTGTGGTCTCGTCGATGGCGGCCTGGCCGCGCAGCGAGACCACACCGTTGCCGGTGGCGGCATCACCCGGCTGGCCGTGCAGGACGGGGACTGCCGCGGCCGTTCCCAGGGCCAGCACCACAGTGACGATGGCCGTCTTCTTCATGTCGTCTCCTCCCGTCCGCCGGGCAGGCCGGCGGTCATGGTCTTGCCGTGAAAGCGGGTGCCGAAGCGGAAGACATCCTGCGGGCAGACGTCGATGCAGCGCCCGCAGTTGGTGCACATGCCGGAGGCGACGAGGGGCGCGCCGGGCCCCTCGAGCGCCGGGCGGATGACCTGGGGCTCGGGGCAGGCGGCGTAGCAGTCCATGCAGCGGTCGCAGCGCTCGCGGTGCGGGGCGGTGACACGCAGCACCGCCGCCTGCCCGACCACGCCCCAGAAAGCCCCGGCGGGGCAGAGGCGGCCGCACCAGCCGCGCGGCACCACCAGCAGGTCGAACAGGAAGACCGCGAGCGCCACCCATGCCGCCGGCGCGAGGAAGAAGATGATCCCGCGCTGCACGATCGAGACCGGGTTGACGAGCTCCCACAGCGCCGTGCCCGTGAGCGCGGCGCCGCCGAGGGCGGCGGCGAGCAGCGCCCATCGCAGGCGCGGGTCGAGCCGGCCGCCCCCACCGCCGAGCCCGAGACGCTGGCGCAGCCAGGCCGCGAGGTCCGTGACAGGGTTGAGCGGGCACACCCAGGCGCAGTAGACGCGCCCGCCGAGCAGCAGGTAGAAGGCCAGGACGAGCGCGCCGCCCGCGAGCGCCGTGAGCTCGGGCGCGTGGCCGGCGAGCAGCGTCTGGAGCAGCAGGAAGGGATCGGTGAGCGGCACCGTGCCGAGCACCACGCTCGAGGAGAGATTGCCACGCAGGATCCAGACCCCGGCGAGGGGCCCGAGCAGGAACAGCCCGAAGACCGCGGCCTGGCTGGCGCGGCGGGCCAGCAGCCACTTGTGGGCGGCGAGCCATCCGCGCCGTTCCGCCGCAGCCCTGCCCGGCATCCGCCTCATGGCATGCCTCCCGGCACGCGGTCGGGGAGGTCGATCAGGCCCGGCACGAGCGGCCCGCCCGCCTTCGCCTTCTCCTCCCACCCGAGCCGGTAGTGGCGGCCGAGCCGCCCGCGCGCGAGGCGCTCGGGCAGGACCTTGATCGCCGCCTCCTCGAGCACGCACGCGTGCTCGCACTTGCCGCACCCGGTGCAGCGGTCGGCGTGCACCGTGGGCGCGAAGATGGCGTGGCGTCCCGTGCGGCGGTTGTGCTGCGGCTCCAGGGTGATGGCCTCGTCGATCAGCGGACAGACGCGGTAGCAGACGTCACAGCGAAGGCCCCGCCAGTTGAGGCAGCTCTCCTGGTCGACCAGGACGGCCACACCCATGCGCGCCTTGTCGATATCCCGCAGCCCGGGGTCCAGCGCCCCGCTCGGGCAGGCGGCCACGCACGGGATGTCCTCGCACATCTCACAGGGCACCTCGCGCGCGATGAAGTAGGGCGTGCCGGGCGCGACGGGGCCCGTGGCGGTGGCCAGCCGCAGGGTGTCGTAGGGGCAGGCCCGCACGCACAGGCCGCAGCGCAGGCAGGCGCCGAGGAAGGCGCGCTCGGGCAGCGCGCCGGGCGGGCGCAGGGCCTGGGCCGGGCGCGCCTGCACGGCGCGCCCGTGCCCGGCCAGCCCCAGACCGGCCAGCCCCGCGACCGCCGCGAGCCGCGCCAGCTCCTTGAGGAAACGGCGCCGCTCGCTGCGCCTGCGGTGTCCCGCCGCCCGCGCCATCGCCGCCCCTCAGACCGGCAGGCGCTCCACGCGCGCCGCGCACTTCTTGTAGTCCGTCTCCTTGGAGATCGGGCAGGTCGCATCCAGCGTGAGCTTGTTGACCAGGCGGCTCGCGTCGAACCACGGGATGAAGATCACCCCGCGCGGCGGACGGTTGCGCCCGCGCGTCTCCACGCGCGCCGTGATCTCCCCGCGGCGCGTGCGGATGCGCGCCGCCATGCCGCGCCGCAGCCCGCGCTCGCGCGCGTCGTCGGGGTGCATGAAGAGCACCGCATCCGGGAAGGCGCGGTAGAGCTCCGGCACGCGCCGGGTCATGGAGCCCGAGTGCCAGTGCTCGAGCACGCGCCCCGTCACGAGCCACAGGTCGTACTCGGCGTCCGGCACCTCGGCCGGCGGCTCGTAGGGCAGGGCATAGATCACGGCGCGCCCGTCCGGCTTGCCGTAGAAGTGCAGCCCCTTGCCCTTCTTCACGTAGGGGTCGTAGCCCTCGCGGTAGCGCCACAGCGTCTCCTTGCCGTCGACCACCGGCCAGCGCAGCCCGCGGGCCTTGTGATACATCTCGAAGGGCGCGAGGTCGTGGCCCTTGTGCAGGCCGAACTGGCGATACTCCTCGAAAAGCCCCTTCTGGATGTAGAAGCCGAAGTGCTCGGCCTCGTCGTTGGGGAAGCCCTGCTGGATCTCGCTCAGCGGGTACTTGTCCACCTGGCCATTGCGGAAGAGGATCTCGTAGAGCGTCTTGCCGCGGTACTCGGGCTTCTTGGCGAGCAGCTCCTCGGGCCACACCTCCTCGGCCTTGAAGTACTTGGAGAACTCGACGATCTGCCACAGGTCCGAGCGCGCCTCGCCCGGCGGCTTCACCTGCTGGCGCCAGAACTGCGTGCGGCGCTCGGCGTTGCCGTAGGCGCCCTCCTTCTCCACCCACATGGCGGTGGGGAGGATCAGGTCGGCGGCCATGGCCGTGACCGTCGGATAGGGGTCGGAGACGATGATGAAGTTCTCCGGGTTGCGGTAGCCGGGCCAGGTCTCGTTGTTCATGTTGGCCGCGGCCTGCATGTTGTTGTTGCACATCACCCAGTAGACGTTGAGCTTGCCGTCCTTGAGCATGCGGTTCTGCAGCACCGCGTGGTAGCCGGGCTTGGGCGGAATGGTGCCCTCCGGCAGCTTCCAGATGCGCTCGGCGATCTCCCGGTGCTTCTTCTTCTTGACGACCATGTCCGCCGGCAGCCGGTGCGCGAAGGTGCCCACCTCGCGCGCGGTGCCGCAGGCCGAAGGCTGGCCCGTGAGCGAGAAGGGGCCGTTGCCGGGCTCGGCGATCTTGCCCGTCAGCAGGTGCACGTTGTAGACGAGGTGGTTGACCCAAGTGCCGCGCGAGTGCTGGTTGAAGCCCATGGTCCAGAAGGACACCACCTTCGTCTTCGGATCGGCGTAGAGCTCGGCGAGGGCCTCGAGGTCCTTCTTCGGCACGCCCGACAGGCGCGAGACCTTGTCGAGCGTGTACTCCGAGACGAAGCGCGCGTACTCCTCGAAGCTCATGGGCTTGGAGGCGGCCGGGTTCTTGGCGTTCTTCGCGCGCCGCTGGCGCGGGTCCTCGGGCCGCAGGCCGTAGCCGATGTCGGTCACGCCCACGCGGAAGTTGACGTGCTGGCGCACGAAGTCCTCGTTCACGCGGCCGCTCTGGATGATGTGGTTGGCGATGTAGTTGAGGATCGCCAGATCCGTCTGCGGCCGGAAGACGATGCCGATGTCGGCGAGGTCGAAGTTGCGGTTGCGGAAGGTCGAGAGCACCGCCACGCGCACGTGCTCGGCGCTCAGGCGCCGGTCCGTGACGCGCGACCACAGGATGGGGTGCATCTCGGACATGTTCGAGCCCCACAGCACGAAGGCGTCGGCGTGCTCGATGTCGTCGTAGCAGCCCATGGGCTCGTCGATGCCGAAGGTGCGGATGAAGGCGGCAACCGCCGAGGCCATGCAGTGGCGCGCGTTGGGGTCGATGTTGTTGGAGCGGAAGCCCGCCTTCATGAGCTTGACCGCGGCATAGCCCTCCCACACCGTCCACTGGCCGGAGCCGAACATGCCCACCGAGGTGGGCCCCTTGGTGCGGATGGCCTCCTTGAACTTCTCCGCCATGATCTGGAAGGCCTGCTCCCAGCTGATGGGCGTGAACTCGCCGTCCTTGTGGTACTTGCCGTCCTTCATGCGCAGGAGCGGCGTGGTGAGGCGGTCCTTGCCGTACAGGATCTTCGAGAGGAAGTAGCCCTTGATGCAGTTGAGGCCGCGGTTGACCGGCGCGTCGGGATCGCCCTGCGTCGCCACCACGCGCCCGTCCTTGACGCCCACGAGCACGCCGCAGCCGGTGCCGCAGAAGCGGCACGGGGCCTTGTCCCAGCGGATGCGGGCGCCGCCCGCCTGGGCGAGCGCCTCGCGCGCGCCGGGAAGCGTGATGCCCGCCGCGGCGGCCGTGGCCGCGGCGGCGTTGGCCTTGATGAACTCGCGCCTGGTCAGTCGCATGGCTCGGCCTCCGTCTCGTTGTCCCCGTACTCGTAGACGAGGGCTGCGTTGAGCACGCCCTCGACGTTGTGCATGGCGGTCAGGGCGTCCGCCACCCCGCGGCGCGACTCGTGCTCGAGGGTGACGACGATGCGCCCGTCCGGGGTGGCGGCGTGCACCTCCACGCCCGGCATCTCCGCAAGGGCGCGCGCCACGGCCTCGCCGCGTTCGGGCCGCGCGCGCACCAGCACGCCACAGACGTTCATGCTCCTGCCTCCTCGGTGCGTTCGCGCACCTCGACCGCGCCGGCGGGGCAGGGCGCCACGCACGCCCCGCAGCCGTCGCAGGAGCCCGGGTCGAGGCGCGGCACCGCGACACCGCCGCGCACCGGCCGCAGCCGCAGCGCGCCGCGCTCGCAGGCGTCCACGCAGGCCCCGCAGGCGATCCCGCGCAGGGCCAGACAGGTCTCCGTGATGCGGGCGCGCGCCGCCCACGGCAGCCCGCGGCCGCGCCGGAGGGCGCCGCGGGTGCAGGCGGCTGCGCAGGCGCCGCAGAAGGTGCAGGCCCCGCGCCCGAAGTCCACCTCGGGTACGCCGGACCAGCCCGCCGCCAGGATCCCCTCCGGGCAGGCGCGCACGCAGGCGCGGCAGCCGTCGCAGCGCTCGGCGAAGTCCGCCTCCGCGAGCGCCCATGGCGGGCGCAGCGGGGTGCGCCGCCCGCGCAGGTCGCCCCGCAGCAATGCCCTTCTTGCCAGTGCGGTCATTGCAGCCCTTCTCCCGACCCTGGTCGTTTTATGCACCGTCGCGCCCTGCCGACTCATTGCTCCAGGTCAAGAATGACGACGATCAATCCGGTTTCTTGACGGCCGGGCGCGAAGGGCTATGCTGCGCCCATGCGCCCGCGTCTCGTGGATCCCTTCGGCCGTGCCATCGAGTACCTGCGGCTGTCCGTCACGGACCGCTGCGACCTGCGCTGCAGCTACTGCCTGCCGAAGGGCTTCGACGGCTTCGCCGAGCCCGAAGCGTGGCTGCGCTTCGACGAGATCGAGCGCC
>WGBS01000061.1 GCA_015494165.1 Gammaproteobacteria bacterium
TGCCACGGCACGGGGAGGAGGGGGAGCTCGTGCTGACCACGGACGCCTTCACGGTGCAGCCCCTGGAGTTCCCGGGCGGCGACATCGGTGCGCTCGCCGTGCACGGCACCGTCAACGACCTCGCCGTCGCCGGCGCCACGCCACGCTACCTGACGCTGGACGTGCTGATCGAGGAGGGCCTCGAGCTCGACCGCCTGCGCCGCATCGTGGCGAGCCTCGCGCGCGCGGCGCGCGAGGCCGGCGTGCGCGTCGCCGCCGGCGACACCAAGGTCGTGCGCCGCGGCGAGGGCGGCGGGCTCTACCTCGCCGCCACCGGTGTCGGCGTGCGCCCGCGCAGCGTCGCGCTGGGCCTCGAGCGCATTCGCGCCGGCGATCGCGTGCTGGTGAGCGGGCCCGTGGGCGACCACGGCGTCGCCGTCATGCTCGCGCGCGAGGACTTCGGCCTGCGCGGCGATCTCGCCTCCGACTGCGCCTCGGTGCTGCCGCTGACGCTCGCCGTGCGCGACCGCGAGGGCTTGCGCTTCCTGCGCGATCCGACGCGCGGGGGGCTCGCCACCGTCTGCCACGAGATCGCGGCGGCGACGGGCCTGACGGTGCGGCTCGACGAGGCGGCGATCCCGCTGCGCGATCCCGTGCGCGGCGTGTGCGAGATGCTGGGTTACGATCCGCTCTATCTGGCCTGCGAAGGGCGGGTGGTGGCGGTGGCCGCGCCCGGTGCCGCCGAGGAGGTCCTGGAGGCGTGGCGCGCGCTGCCGCAAGGGCGCGCGGCCGCGGTGATCGGCACCGTCACGGAGCGCGGCGGCGCGCCCGTGGTGCTGGACACGGCGCTCGGGGGCGAGCGCGCCCTCGAGGAGCTCGAGGACGACCCGCTGCCGCGCATCTGCTGAGGGACGAGAGGTGAGGACGGGACGGGAGCGCACGGACCGGGGCTGGACGGTGGCGGGGCTCGGCAGCCCCCACGGCGACGACGCGCTCGGCTGGCGCGTGGCCCGGGCCGTCGCCGCGCGCCTCGGGACGGAGGCCGTGCTCGCCGACGGCGCCGCGCGGCTGTTGCCCGCGCTCGCGGCGGCCCGCCGGGCGCTGGTGGTCGACGCCGCCGCGGGCCTGCCGCCCGGGGCGGTGCGCGAGGTGACGCCGGAGGCGCTGCGCCGCGGGGCGCCGCTGTCGAGCCACGGCCTGGGGCTCGCCGAGGCGCTGGCCGCGGCGCGCGCCGCGGGCGGCGCCCGCGAGGTGCGGGTGTTCGGCGTCGGCGTGGACCCGGAGGCGTGCCGCCCGGGCACGCCGCCCTCCCGGGGCCTGGACGCCGTCGCCGCGCGCGCGGCCCGTGCCGTGCTGGCCGCCCTCGCGCACCCTGCGGCAGCGGAGGCGGCGGTGGAGGCGACGCGATGAGCACGGGGCCGGAGCGCAGCGGAGGCCAGCTGCGGCGAACCGGCGCGAGCCCTCAGGCGGGGGCGCTGGGATGGGCACGGCGCGGAACCCACATGCGATGGCATGCGGCCTCGGAAGGGAGGGCTGCGCCGTGAGCAGCGGCATCCGCCTCCTGCCGCGCGCGCGCCTGGAGGCGCTGCCGGAAGCGCTCCGGGCGCTGGGCTACGAGGTGCTCGGCCCGCGCGTCGAGGACGGCATCCTGCGCTACGGCTCCCTCTCGGGCATCGGCGATCTTCCCTGGGGTCGGGGCGTGGAGGCGGCGCCCGGCCGCTGGCGCCTGGTCGAGGGCGAGCCGGCCCGCGCCTTTGCCTGGGCGAACGGGCCGCAGGCCCTCAAGCCGCTCGTCTTCGCCCCCGAGGAGACCCTGTGGCGCAGCGACGCGGACGGGCGCGTGCGGCCGGAGCCGCCCGCCGGGCGGCCGCGTGCGGTGCTCGGCGTGCGTGCCTGCGACCTGGCGGCGCTCGCCCTGCTGGATGCCCACTTCCTGCGCCCGGGCTGCGAGGACCCCTGGTACGCGGCGCGGCGCGCGGGCCTGCTGCTGGTCGCGGTGCACTGCACGCACCCGGCCGCGACCTGCTTCTGCGTCTCCACCGGCGACGGCCCCGAGGCGCGCGCGGGCCACGACCTCGCGCTGTGGGAGACGGAGGCGGGCTGGCTGCTGGAGGCGGCGGGCGCGCGCGGGGCCGAGGTGCTCGCGCGCCTGCCCACGGAGGAGGCCGATCCGGCTTCCGTGGAGGCGGCGCGGGCCGAGGTGCGGGCCGCGGCCGCGCGCCAGCGCCGGGCCCTCCCGGGGCGCGACCTGCGCGAGGCGCTCTTCGCGCGCCTCGACCATCCGCGCTGGGCGCGCGTCGCCGAGCGCTGCCTCGCCTGCGGGAGCTGCACTGCGGTGTGCCCGACCTGCTTCTGCCACGCGACGGACGAGCACCCGGCGCTCGACGGCACGAGCGCCCACGCGCGGCGCTGGAGCTCCTGCTTCACCGAGCGCCACAGCTACATCCACGGCATCGTGCTGCGCCCTGACACGCGCGCGCGCTACCGCCAGTGGCTCACGCACAAGCTCGGCGGCTGGCACCTACAGTACGGCCGCTCGGGCTGCGTGGGCTGCGGGCGCTGCATCGCCTGGTGCCCCGCCGCCATCGACCTCACGGAAGAGGCGGCAGCGATCTGCGCCGGGGCGGGGGAGGCAGCGCCGTGAGCGCGGGGCCGGAGCGGAGCGGAGGCGCGGTGCGGCGAATCGGCGCGAGCCCTCAGGAGGGAGCGTCGGTGCTGCCTGCGATCCCGAACCGGCAGGCACGGACCTCGACCTCGGCACGGAGGGCAGCGCCGTGAGCGCGGGGCCGGAGCGGAGCGGAGGCGCGGTGCGGCGAATCGGCGCGAGCCCTCAGG
>WGBS01000062.1 GCA_015494165.1 Gammaproteobacteria bacterium
GGGGTGTACTCGCCGCGGCGGGCGGCCGCCGTCAGGCGGCAGCGCTTGAGGAACAGGTGCTGGGCCTCGGCGACCTTGCCCTCGTCCCCGCGCCACAGCTCCATCGCCGGCTGCTGCAGCGCGCGGGCGAAGGAGAAGCTGAGCTCCCAGGGCGCGCGGCCGCGCAGCCGGTTGATGGCCGAGAGGTTGGCATCGGCCTCCTCGGCGCTCTGGCCGCCCGAGAGGAAGAAGATGCCGGGCACCGCGGCGGGCACGGCGCGCCGCAGCACGCGCAGCGTCCACTCCGCCACCTCGTCCGGGGTCGCACGCCGCGGGTGCTCCTTGCCGGGCAGCACCATGTTGGGCTTGAGCAGCGAGAGCTCGAGCACCACGCGGTGGCGGTGAAGGGCGTGGTAGACGGCGTGCAGGACCGCCTCCGTGGCCTCGGCGCAGCGCTCGATGCCGTGGTCGCCTTCCATCAGCACCTCGGGCTCGACGATGGGCACGAAGCCCGCCTGCTGGGCGACGGCGGCGTAGCGGGCCAGCACCTCGGCGTTCGCCTCGATGGCGAGGGCGCTCGGCGTGCCGGGGCCGATGACGTAGACGTCGCGCCACTTGGTGAAGCGCGCGCCCTTCTCGCGGTAGGCGGCGAGCCGTTCGGCGAGCCCGTCGAGGCCGCGCGTGATCTTCTCGCCGGGGCCGGCGTTCGGCAGGAGCTCCGTCCCCTTGTCCACCTTGATGCCCGGCACGATGCCCTCGCGCTCGAGCACCTCCACCAGGGGCGTGCCGCTGTCGTCGCGCTGATCGAGCGTCTCCTCGAACAGGATCACGCCGGCCAGGTGCTCGCCGATGCCTGGCGTGGTGAACAGCAGCGAGCGCCAGCGGCGCCGCGTCTCCTCCGTGGACTCCACGCCCACGGCCTGCAGCCTGCGCGTGATGGTGGGGATGCTCTCGTCGGCCGCGAGGATGCCCTTTCCGGGCTGGGTGAGGGCGGCGACCGTCGCCTCCAGGCGCGCGGTGTCGATCATGGCAGGCCTCCTCCGGCGGAACGTGCCTGCCGCTTGAGATGGGGGCGCGCGCCGCGCGCGCCAAGGGGCCCCGTCAGGAAGCCGCGGCGCGGCGCGCGTGGCGCTCCCACAGCAGCCAGCCGGCCCCGAGCAGGAGCACCAGGGCCTGGGCGGTGAGCGTCTCGACCGTGGGATACAGGCCGATGAGGTCGAGACGCGGCAGCGGCAGGGTGTCGGCGGGAAGCTTGCCGGCCTCCTGCAGCGCCGCCACGCCGTGGCCCGTGAACATGACCGCGAGCGCGAACAGGATCACGGCGTTGACGTTGAAGAACAGCCGCAGCGGCAGGCGCATGCTGTAGCGCAGGATGAGCCAGGTGAGCACGGCCAGCGCCAGGGCGCCGGTCGCGATCCCGGCCCACAGGTGGCCTGCGGCCGCGGGCCCGCCCTGCAGCCACAGCGCCTGGTAGAACAGGATGGTCTCGAACACCTCGCGGTAGACGGCGAGGAAGGCGGTCGCCGCCAGGGCCCACAGCGCGCCGCCGTGCAGGGCGTCATGGATCTTCTCCTTGATGAAGCGCTGCCAGCGGTCGGCGTGGGTCTTGCCGTGGAGCCAGAAGCCGACGTAGAGCAGCACGGCGGCGGCGAGCAGCGCCGTGACGCCCTCCGTCAGCTCGCGCCCCGCGCCGCTGATGCCGACGAGGTAGGACGAGACCGCCCACGTGGCGAAGCCGAGCGCCAGCGCCCCGATCCAGCCCGCGTGCAGCCAGGGCAGCGCGTCGCGGCGGTCGGCCTTGACCAGCGTGGCCCCGATCACCGCCAGCACCAGGACCGCCTCCAGCCCCTCGCGCAGCAGGATCACGAGGGCGCTGGCGAAGGCGACGGGCCCGCTGAGCCGCTCCCCGCGCACGGCCTCGCGCGCCCGCGCCAGGCGCTCGCGGGCGGCCTCGTACAGCCGTCCGACCTCCTCCATCGGCGCGCCGCGGCGCAGGGCCTCGCGGTAGGCGAGCATCGCCTCCTCGACGCTGGAGCGCTGTTCCGGCGCAACCGCGGACACCTGCGCCTCGGCCAGCTCGAAGCCGTCGAGGTAGGCCGAGAGCGCCGCGCGGTAGGCGCCCTCGCGATCGCCCGCGCGGTAGCGCTCGAGGCTCTCGGCCAGGCGCCGCTCGGCGACCGCGAAGGGATCGCCGCCGCCACCCACGGCCTGCGGATGGGCGCGCAGATAGGCCAGCACGGCGAGACCGTCGTCCCCCTCGTGCTCGGCGACCTCGGCCGGCACCGCGGCCGTCACCGCGGCGAGATCCGGGAAGCGCTCGCGCCAGCGCGGCTCGGCCTCCCACAGGCGCCGGCCACGCTCGCGCTCGGCGTCGGTGAAGGCGAGCGAGCCGACGTGAAAGGCGAGCCCCCAGCGCTCCTCCTCCGGGAGCTCGGCGAAGCCCCGCATCGGCGTGTCGGCAACGCCGAGCGTGATCGTGTTGTAGAGCCCGAAGACCGAGCGCACGAGCGCGCGCTCGCGGTCCGTGAAGTCGGTGGGCGGCGGCTCGAGCCCCCGGGCGGCGGGACCGTCACCCCGCCCCTCCATGCCGTGGCAGGCGGCGCAGGTGCCGGAGTAGGCGCGCGCCGCGCGCGCGAGGTCGGGCGCCGTCCGCGGCGCCAGGGTGACGCCGTAGGCCCGCACCAGCCGCTCGCGCATGCGCCGCGCGATGGCCGCCACCTCCTCCCCCGGCGCGCGGGCGCGGATGGCCGCCTCGAGGGCGCGTGCGTCCGCGGCGAGCGCGTCGCGCGCACCGCCGGGCGGCAGGCCGGCCACGCGCGCGGCCACGACGCCCGCGAACTCGACCTGCTCGGCGTACTCGGGCTCGTTGATCACGCGCCCGTCGCGCACCGTGGCCGGATAGTCGACGGCGATGTAGTCGAGCATGTGCACGAGCGCGCGCGCCTCCCGCTCGGCGTTCGCGGGCGCCGCCGCGCGCGCGTCCGCCACGGGCGGCGCAGCGAGAAACCCCAGGAGGAGAAGCAGCAGGACCGTCGACCGGCGCATGGCGACCACCGTCAGAAATGAGAACGATTCGTATTCTAGTCTCGGGCCGTATCCGGCACAAGGG